>CACZSV010000108.1 GCA_902783925.1 uncultured Coriobacteriaceae bacterium | reverse complement strand
GCCCAGACGATTATTCGCGATGGCCTGCTCGTGGGTTTGGGGCCTGCCGAGGTATTGAATATCGTGAATGAGCGCCTCTGCGTATCGAATCCTGAGGGCATGTTTGTCACCGTGTTTGTCTGCGTGCTTGATGTGCAATCGGGGACGGTTCAAGCTGCGAATGCGGGCCATATGCCGCCGATCATCATCGATTGCGAAGCTCGCGAGGCTGCCGTTGATACAGGGATTTTGCTTGGGCTCTTCGATGACGCAGATATCAAGGAAGAGACAATCGAGCTTAAGCCCGACGAGTGTTTACTGCTATACACCGACGGCGTGACCGAAGCGGTCAACGATAAAGAGGAATTCTTCGGGACGGACGCGCTGCTGCGATGCCTCGATGAAGGAAAGCCCTTTGCAACGGCGCAGGCCGTAGTCGAGACGGTGACTGAGTCGGTTGAGTCGTTTGCGAACGGATCCGAGCAATTCGACGATTTGACGGTGCTCGTAATACATCGAGGAGCATCTTCGCGAACCGAGCTTCCCGTCGATATGGATGCTTTCGGTGTTTTGCGCGACGAGATTTTGAGCAAGGCGCAAGACCGCACGCTTGGCTTGCGTATTTGCCTTGCCTGCGAAGAGGCGTTTGTCAACATCGTGTCGTATTCGGGAGCGCAGAGTATCTGGGCTTCGGTGGAACACGAAGATCAGGGGCTACGCGTTATCCTGGAAGATGATGGGGTTTATTTTGACCCCTTTGCAAACGATGTGCGTAAAAAGGAATTCGAGGAACTCGACGAAGGCGGCATGGGGATAGGCATCATTCGCGACAGTACGCGCGAGGCCTCGTATCGTCGGGAAGCGAATCATAACGTCCTCGAGCTGCTCTTTTAGCCGAAGAAACAAAGGGGACAGTCCCCTGTCTCCAGGGGTCAGTCCCCTTTGTTTCCTAGAAAGGCTGCTCCATGTCATCCTGAGCGGAGCGAGCCCGCAGGGCGAGCGGAGTCGAAGGATCTGGCGTTGGGCAGCAACTCGACACGAGATTCCTCGGCTCCGGGCGCCTGACGGCGCCCTGCGCTCAGACATATGCCAGATAGGGGACAGGCCCCTGTGCCGACCCGACTCAGCAGGTCGCCAGATAGGGGACAGACCCCTACGCGCGGAATGCCCCCATATCATCCTCGTATATTAAGATTGAGGGTCTGGAGACCGTTCGCTCCATCCTGAACAGCCTGAGGAGCGGTGGCGACCGGTTCTGGATCTTCTACAGCTACAACCCGCCGAAGACGATGTGGCCGTGGGTAAACGTGGAGCTTTTGGAGCGTGAGCGCCGCGACGACACGCTGGTGCGCGGCTCTTCCTGCCTGGACGTGATCGACTCGCATCCGGAATGGCTGGGCTCACCGTTCATCGTGGAGGCGGAGTACCTGCGCGACACGAACGAGACGGCGTGGCGGTGGGAGTACCTGGGAGAGATCGCCGGCACAGGCGGCGCGGTGTTCAACAACGTCCACGACGCGCGGTTGTCCGACTCGCGCATACGCGACTTCGAGCGGGTGCTCAACGGGGTCGACTGGGGCTGGTTCCCTGATCCCTAGCGGTTCATGCGGCGCGTTTGGGAGCCCGGGGCTCGGAGGCCGCTCATTTTCGAGGAGCGTACGACCAACAGGATGATGCCGGCCGACACCGGCCATGCGGGTTTTCTGGGAATGGGATTCACTTCTCCTGAATGACAAGACGCAGGTGGTGAGCGAGTTGCAGGAGTGCACGGAATGGCTGGAATCGTTCTTCACGCAGACGGGCTTCTTCCCGTCTGCGCAGGCCACTGTCGTGAGGGCCTTCGGCATGGGAACCGGGGGCTGGGCGCTGTGGGTTGATGCGGATAGGAAAGATGTGCGCATTCGCCGGTACGATGCCCGCATGGTGATACCGTTGAGCTGGGACGAAGACCGGGTGACCGAGTGCGCGTTCGTCACGCGGGCGTTCTACCGCGGCCAGGCCGTGGACCAGCTGTAGATGCACTTGCTCGTCGGCGGTGGTTCGGGGTCTTCCACGGCTTCATGTTCGCCAGGCCCCTCTTCGCTCACTTCGCTTTCCCGGCCTTCGCTTTCACAACGCTTTTCTTCGCCATCTCCGAATGGCAGGGGGAATGCGCTTGCAATGGCGGCGGGCTCTTCCCATGGAGACGCGGGCGCGCTTTCGCCATCTGAAAATGAGGCTTCGCCTTCCACATCTTCACCTTCACCATCTGAAAGCAAGGCTGGAAACATGGCGTTTTCCGAGGCTTTCCCAACCTATCGGATCGTGACGGTTTGCTTTGACGACGAGGGCAGGAAGATAGAGCCGGATGGGATTTGCGGCGAGTACGATACCGGATGCCCTTTCCCCACCTTTGCCATCGTTAAGCCGGCAATCGAAAACACACGGGTGGACATGTCGCCTTACGGTCAGAGCATATTTGCGGATGCCATCGATGCGATACAGGCGGTGGACGTGGCTTTCGACGCCATGATCACGGAGGTGGACATTAGCAAGATGCGCGTGTTCCTGTCTGATGTGATGTTCGATCGCGAGCAGGACGGGAAGAAGAAGCGGGTGGCCATACCGTTCGGGAGGCAGGACTGCACCGTCTTCCGCAAGGTCATGAGCCCGACGACATGATCCAGGAGTTCGCGCCGGCGCTGCGCACGAGCTCGCAAGTCGAAGCTTTCCGCATAGCCTTGCAGATGCTGGGCGACCTGTGTGGGCTGGGGCTGACGTATTTCGATTTCGATTCGACCGGATATGTCAAGACCGCAACCGAGGTGAGCAGTGACAATTCCGCCCTGATGCGCAACATCGCCAGGCACGAGCACGTTCTGGAGCAGTCCATCACCGGCATCGCGCGGGCACTTCTGCACATCGCGCGTGGCTTCGGCGTCGAACTTCCCCATGAAGGCGATTTGAAAGTTATGTTCGACGACTCGATCATCACCGATACATATCAGGAAAAGAAGCAGGACCTGGCCGAGGTGGGCGTGACCATGACCGTGGTCGAGTTCCGGCAAAAATGGTATGGAGAAGACTCCGCGACGGCTGAAGAACGGGCGGACAAGCTTGGCGCGTAGCATCACCTTCACCATAGCCTTCAACACTTGCAACTAATGGCGTTGCCATACAACCGACAGCTCCTTCGCTTTCGCCTTATTTGGCACTGGTAAAATGATCGGGAGCACAAGAAACGGAGGATGGATGCCGCGCACTAACACTACAAACGACTACGTAGCACGACTTACCCGCGAGCTCGTGAAGCTTCCCACGGAAACCGAGTGGGTAGAGTTCAAGGAAAACAACGCCGACCCGCAGGAAATCGCAGAGTACATCTCAGCCTTGAGCAACGCTGCGACACTGTGCGGCAAATCGCGCGGGTACCTCGTCTGGGGCGTGGACGACTCCACGCATGAGATCGTGGGCACCGAGTTCGATTACCGAAAGGCGAAGAAGGGCAACGAGGAGCTCGAAGCGTGGCTTGCTCGGATGACAAACCCGAAGACGAGCTTTCGCTTCTATAGCGGTAAGGTGAATGACAGGGTCGTAACGCTGCTGGAAGTATCTGCGGCCGTCCGCGAGCCGACAAAGTTCGGAACTGCGGCATTCATCCGGGTGGGAAGCAACAAGAAGCCGCTCTCCAAATTTCCTGACAGGGAGGCAGAGCTGTGGCGCCTGCTCGATACGACGCCCTACGAGATCCGCCTCGCTGCGGAAGACCTTCCCGAAGATGACGTGCTGAGCCTTCTCGACTATCCCGGCTACTATCGTGCACTGGGGTTTCCAATTCCGACTGCACGAGACAAGATCTTCGCCGACCTCGAAAACGAGGAGTTCATCGTGCGCAACGACGCCGGCGGCTGGGGCATCACGAACCTCGGAGCACTCATGATAGCTGCGGATCTAACCGAGTTCAGGCCTCTCGCAAAGCGCGCTGTCCGCGTCATTCAATACCGGGGCGACGGACGACTCGACGGCATCCAGGAGCGAGCCTTCACGAAAGGCTATGCCGTCTCGCACGAAGAGATAGTGCAGTTCGTCATGGCCATCATCCCGAAGGAGGAAGTCATCGATGGCGCCATCCGCCATAACGTGGTGAGCTTTCCTGAAATCGCCGTGCGCGAGCTGACGGCCAACATGATGGTCCACCAAGCACTCGACATAAGCGGTACGAGCCCCATGATCGAGGTGTTCGACGGCAGGATCGAGTTCTCGAACGCAGGCGCCCCATTGGTGGAGATAGACCGAATCGTGGACACGGTCCCACAGTCCCGCAACGAGGCGATGGCGGGCTTCATGCACAAGTGCGGCATCTGCGAGGAGCGCGGAAGCGGTTACGACAAGATC
>CACZSV010000107.1 GCA_902783925.1 uncultured Coriobacteriaceae bacterium | reverse complement strand
GCGCTTACCTGAGTCGTCTTCGTGGTTCCGACAATTCGCTGGGCGCACGCGAGATACGGCATGAGAACGTCCACGGAATTCGAGTTCAGGGCCGGGCCTTCGGACTTGATGATGCCGATAACCTCGTACTCGACACCTTTGATGCGCACCTTTTCGCCCACTGCGTTGTAATCGGATGACCCAAAAAGGGTTTTCACCCCATTTTCGTAGAGAACGATGACGAGATTTCCGGCATCGGCTTGCTGCTTAGAAAAGAACTTACCCCGCGAGAACTTGAAATTGGACGTGTCGGCATACTCTGCGCCCACACCGCTAATCGACGCTTCGGCATTCTTGGAAGAAGAGCTGATGTCGGCACTCCCGTAAAAAACGGGTGTGATCGAGCTGAAGCTGGCTTCCAGCGATTTGGACATGTCTTTGACGTCTCGTATCGTCACGCCTTCGCCATACGCGCACGAAATATTGACGGCGCGCGCCTGCGTCATGCCCATCTCCCCGACAATGGAATCCTTTATGCCACCAATGAGCGCAGTCATGGCGATGACAGCCGATATGCCTATGACCACGCCAAGCACCGTGAGTACGCTGCGCGCCCTATTCGTGTTGAACGCGGAAAACGCCTCCCTGAAAAGATCGCCGATCATCATATGCGACCCCTCCCATCCATGCGGGAGACAAATTCGCGCTCCTCCTCGGCGGAAAGCAGCTTTCCATCACGAATATACACAGTTCTATCCGCCCACGCAGCAACCTCGGGATCATGGGTGATGATGACGATCGTCTTACCTTCGCTACGCAAGCGCGCGAAGGTCTCCATCACCATCTCGCTAGTCGCAGAATCGAGATTTCCCGTTGGCTCATCTGCGAGGATGACCGCCGGGTCGTTCACGAGTGCGCGTGCGATTGCGACACGCTGCATTTGCCCGCCGGAAAGCTCGTTTGACTTATGGTCGAAATGAGCAGGGGGCAACCCCACGGCAATCAGCGCCTTTGCGGCACGCAATGCGCGCTTGGAGCGCGGAACACCGGCATATATGAGCGGCAGCATCACGTTGCGCAAGACCGTCGCCCGGGCGAGCAGGTTGAAGCTCTGGAACACGAAACCAAGCCTCGTGGCGCGCAGTTCCGCCAATTCGTCATCAGTCAAAAGGGAGACATCAAGCCCCTCGAGCTTGTATGTCCCCGTAGTGGGCGTATCCAGACAGCCGAGTATGTTCATGAGCGTCGATTTGCCCGAGCCCGAAGGACCCATAATGCAGAGCATTTCGCCTCGCTCGACCTGCAACGTCACGCTTCTCAATGCATGCACGAAGCCAGCCGCCGATTCATATACACGGCTCACGTTGCGTATGTCGATAACGGGAATCGCCATATCTGCAAAACCCCAAACACTACTTGGTGGATGACGAAGATTTCTGCGATGCGTCGGAGCTATCCGAAGAGACATTTCCGAGCACCATTTCGCCTTCCGTAAGCCCACTCACAATCTCGACCTTCGAGCCAGAGCGTTCTCCTACGCTTACCCCGCGTCTCTCGGTCTTCGTGGCCTTGTCGTCCAGGGCGACCATTACATAGGACCCGTTTTCATCTTCTTCCACAGCTGTCGCAGGCACAGCGAGGACATTGGGGATCTCCCTCGTGAGAATCGAGACGTTTGTGGTCATGCCGGGCTTCAAGCGCGAATCGGGCCCGTTGATCACTGCCACGACCTTGAATGTCACAACGCCACCGGATATAAGGCTGTCTCCCGACAGCACGGTGGAAGTCGACGCGACAGATGCGACGTTGCCGGAAAGCTCGAGGTTTGGAATAGCGTCAAATGTCGCCATCACGCGCTGCCCGGCCTTGACATTGATGATGTCGATTTCATTCACTTCGACACTCACGTTGAGCGCGGACAGGTCGGCAATGTACATGAGCGTATCGGCCGCCACCGAAGTGCCGCCCGACGCCCAGCCCACCGAGGCGCCCGGCACGGCTTTCAGGTTCAGGACCGTGCCCGAGACCGGAGCTCGAACAGTGCGCTTGCTGGCCTCTTCCACTGCATAATCATAGGCGCGCTGCGCATCCTCAAGATCCTCTTCGGCATATTCTGCCGAAGTTTCGGAAGCGTCTATCGAGGAGAGATAGCTTTTATGGTCAAAAGAACCCACGCTGGCCGGCAGCGCGTTTTCGTAGGCCTCGTCATAAGCGGCCTGGGCATCTGCCTGCGCCTTCTTTATCAAAGCATCGCGTTCCGCCGGGCTTGCATCCGCTGGAATCTCGGCGATCTCCGCGTTATACGTGTTCGCGTATGCCTCGTTGGCGATATTGACGGCATTGGATGCCTCGCTGTTCGCCTCATCGACCGCACTATTGTATTCATTGATGGCCTGGTAGTATTCGCCCCATGCGTCCGAGACCCCCGCTTTTGCATCATCCAGGCTCTTTCTCGCGTGCTTGAGCGCCCTGCCGGCGGTTGCGATGGAGTTATCCAATTCCGCGTTCTTGATGGTGAGCAAGGGGTCCCCCGCTTGCACGCTTTGCCCCTCTGTCACCAAAACGTCCTGAATGATTCCCGAGACCTCGGCATTTATCGCGACATGGGATGCCGGCTCCAATGTTCCGGATGCCTGGACGCTTGCGGTGATGTTGTCCCTGGCGACGGTGACGACCTCGGGGCGATTCTGCGCATTCTTCATAGCCTCGCTAAACGTATTCGCCGCGACAGACAACACAAGGAGGAGGAGAAGGATGCCACAGACAACTGCAATCTTAATGATTTTACTGCGCCTTTTTTGTTTACGACGCTCCTCGAGGCTCCGAATCGCTGCAAGCTCATCAGGGTCAACGGCCTCAAACGATACTTGATCAGGAATGGTGACGCCACTCGGCAATTGCTCCTGCGAAGCCGCCCTTCCCATTTCTAAGTTTTCAACCCCTTCGGGAGGAATAGGCACACCTGGCACAGGGGAGCCACCCATAATTATCTCCTAGCAATCCCGCCACCACCGCAAGCCGTACTCACGAAGCACTGTTTATTGCGTCGTCATTGTAGCACCCGCTCATCCATACACGGGATATTCGCAATCCGCGTTTCGAAAAAACAGGCAAAACAAAAAAGCCAGCGCAGGCGCGAAGAAACGCAAACTGCGCTGGCAATCGTTTCGCATTCTATTGCGTAATCGTTACCGTATAGCCCTCGAGCATATCGAGGTCAATGACGATGGTGTCACCCTCGGACAAATTCCCGTTGACAATTTCGTTTGCAACCCTGTCCACAATCTCATGCTGAATAAGACGCTTGAGCGGACGCGCGCCAAAGAGCGGGTCGAATCCGTCCAGCGAAAGGCGTTCCATCACGGCGGGCGTGATCTCGAGCATGATGCGACGATCTGCCAGGCGCTCGCGGACCTTCTTGAGCTGCAGGTCGACAATCTGCTCCAGGTCGCCCATCTCGAGCGATTGGAAGGTGATGATCTCGTCGATGCGGTTCAGGAATTCTGGCCTAAAGGTCTGACGCAGCGCCGCCTCAACCGCCGCCTCCATCGCCTCTTTGTTCCCGGTTTCCGTAAACTCCTGGATAAACTGCGAGCCAAGATTACTCGTCATGATGACAATGGCGTTTTTGAAGCTGACAACGCGACCTTGACCATCGGTCAGACGCCCATCATCCAAAACCTGCAAGAGCACGTTGAAGACATCGGGGTGGGCCTTTTCGATCTCGTCGAGCAGAATGACCGAATACGGACGCCTGCGAACAGCCTCTGTGAGCTGACCGCCTTCGTCGTAACCAACGTATCCCGGAGGTGCGCCAATAAGGCGCTGCACGCTGAACTTCTCCATATATTCGGACATATCAATGCGGACCATGGAGCGCTCGTCATCGAACAGGGCTTCTGCCAGCGCCTTGGTAAGCTCGGTTTTGCCAACGCCGGTGGGTCCCAAGAACAGGAAACTTCCAATGGGCCGATCGGGGTCGGATAACCCGCTGCGGCTGCGGCGAATAGCACCGGCAACGGCATGAACCGCCTCGTCTTGGCCGACGACGCGCTCGTGCAGCGTATCTTCCAACCCGGCAAGCTTCTGCATCTCGCCTTCCATCATCTTGCTCACGGGAACGCCGGTCCAGCTGCTCACCACGTCGGCGATATCTTCCGGGGTGACTTCCTCCTTGAGCAGGCTCGACTCGTTGCCCTGCTTTGCCTCCAGCACGCCAGTAGCTTCCTCGAGCTCTGCCTGCAACTGAGGAACTCTTCCGTAGAGGATCTCGGAGGCAGCACCGTAATCGCCTTCGCGACGTCGCAGCTCCGCCTCGGTTTTGGCTTGGTCGATCGCCGTCTTGATATCCTGAACACGATTAATGGCATCGCGTTGGTTTGCCCATTCCGCGCGCAGCTTATCAAGTTGTTGCTGCTGCTCTGCAATTTGCGCACGCAGCTCTTCGAGACGCTGTTTTGAAAGCTCGTCTTCCTCCTTCATAAGCGCCTGCTCTTCGATCTGCATCTGCGTAAGCTGACGGTCCAGCAGGTCGATCTCTTCTGGATTCGAGTCGATTTCCATGCGCAGGCGGCTGCCGGCTTCATCGACGAGGTCTATGGCCTTGTCAGGCAAAAACCGATCCGAGATATAGCGATCTGACAACTGTGCTGCTGCGACGATTGCTGCATCCTGGATGCGAATACCATGATGAATCTCGTACTTTTCTTTGATACCGCGTAGAATCGAAACAGTCTCTTCGACACTCGGCTCGCTTACGAGCACCTGTTGGAACCTTCGCTCGAGCGCCGAATCCTTCTCGATGTACTTGCGATATTCGTTGAGCGTCGTTGCGCCGATGGCATGAAGCTCACCGCGTGCGAGGGCGGGCTTGAGCATATTGCCAGCATCGAGCGAGCCTTCGCCAGCGCCTGCTCCGACGATAGTGTGCAGCTCGTCGATGAACAGAATTATACGTCCGTCCGATTGCTCGACTTCGCGCAGCACTGCCTTGAGGCGGTCCTCAAATTCGCCGCGATACTTTGCACCTGCGATCATGGAGCCCAAGTCGAGCGCAACGACTTCTTTATCTTGCAAGGTCGAGGGCACATCGCCATTGACGATTCGCTGCGCGAGGCCTTCGACGATCGCTGTCTTGCCAACGCCTGGCTCGCCGATGAGGCACGGGTTGTTCTTCGTGCGCCTGGCAAGGACCTGAATAGTATGGCGAATCTCATCGTTTCGGCCAATAACCGGGTCGAGTTTGCCATCGCGTGCCCTCTGCGTGAGGTTTTCGCCGTACTGCTCGAGCGCCTCGAACTGCGTCTTTGCGTTGGGGTCGGTTACACGCGTGTCACCGCGCAGCTCTTCGTAGACCTGCTCGACACGCTTGCGCGTGACGCCAGCCACTTGCAAGATCTTGCCAGCGTCGCCCTTGTCTTCGGTGAGCGCGATAAGAAGATGCTCGGTCGCAGCATACGAATCGCCCATCTTACCAGCGATCTTTACGGAATTGTCGATGGCAGCAGCAAGCCTCTGTCCCGCATTTCCCACGCTCGTGGATCCAGACACCTTGGGTGCATTTTCTATAGTCTCTGTTACAGCAGCATCGATGGACGCAGGGTCTGCACCGATGCGTTCAATAATTGCAGTTAGATTTCCCTCATGAGAATCGAGCAGCGCCTTGAGCAGGTGTTCCGGCTCAACGGTCGCCGCCTGCACATCTGCGGCGATAGAGACCGCATTTTGCAGTGCTTCTTGTGAGGTGACTGCGAGCTTGTCTAGTCTCATGGTTTCTCCTTACACATCACGTTCTCAACTGTTGTATGCGTCAATTTAAACACGCATAGTAAGAGCATGCAGAAAACGTCGTGAACAGGTGAAACAATCGTTGCTATGCCGTAATCTAATATATAGGCACTTAGATTTTATGTGTTATGTACGCTAGCTTTCTGCAAAGGGTGAAAACCTCCAGAATTCGTTCATGGTGGATTTTGCATCTGAATCTAATCCCAGGCGCACAATCGTCATAGATGACGTGATTACCACCGGCGCCACGACCACTGCGGCGACACATGTG
>CACZSV010000106.1 GCA_902783925.1 uncultured Coriobacteriaceae bacterium | reverse complement strand
TCGTTCGATATCGATGTCGACGGCATCGAGGTTCTGTTCCCCCAGGAGGCGCAAGACATAGAGGGCATTCGCGCGGGCGCCTTGGCATACGCGGCGATGCTCTGCGGGGAAGGGGCGTAACGATGGCACTCGACTGGAATAAGGAAGTCTCCTTTGGCAACATTTTCAAGCGCTCGAATAAGGCGGGCAGCTCGAATTACCCCACCAAGACGACGATGAATCTCTATGTCGTCGAGCGCAAAACGCAGACGAATCGTGTTGTGCTCATCGGCATCTTGCTGTTTTTGCTCGTCGTGCTCTTTGTGAAGTTCGGCGTGATCGATCAGTATGCGCGTCTATCTGCCAAAGAGGCTGAGCTCAGCCAGCAGAAGCTCAACGTTTCGCAGGCAGAAGCGAAGCTTACCAACTACGATGAAGTGCTTGCAACCTATCAGGGATTCGCGTCAACCGGCGACCCAAATGCGGTCGATGCTATATCCGTGCTCGATCTGGTCACATCCCAGGTCATGCCGTATGCGAACGTCTCGTCTATCGTCCTCAAAGATGGTGTCCTGACGCTGACGGTTACGGGTGTGCCGCTTTCGACGGTAGGCGATCTCACAAGCAATCTCATGGTTCAGGATATGGTCGAGAACGTTTCGGTTTCGACCGCTTCGAACTCAACAAAATCCACGACGGGCGATACGGCTACTATCACCGTTCAACTTTCGAATGGCGATGCGGCGACTATATCGTCAGGGACAAAGTCGGGGTCATCATCGGCCAGCAGCAACTCTGCTGCCGCGAGCAAGCGATAGGAGGGAAGGCACATGCTTAAGTACTCGTTTTCAACGCGCGAGAAAGTGCTCATCGCTGTCCTTGCGGTTATTGTTCTTGCCCTCCTGTGGTATATGCTTATCTTTCAGAATATCGATAATCAAGTGAAGAAGATCGATGGGGAAATAGCCTCTGTGCAAGAAACGCTCACCATCGACAACGCCAAGCTCGCGCAACAGAAGAAAATGGAAGATGCCATTGCGCGTTATGTCGCATCGGGCGCGCATATCACCGAGGTTCCCAAATACGATAACATCCAAAACGTGATGAATCAGCTCAACGAGGTGCTTGCCGGAACCGTCAACTATTCGATGACGTTTGATCAGATCGAGTCCGGCGAGAACAATACCATCGAACGCGGGGTGACGCTCACGTTTGGTTGCGGCTCGTATACAGAGGCCGTGGATATTCTGACGAGCCTTGCGCGCGGTCAGTATCCGTGCCGTATCAACGATTGCTCGATTTCGGATAACACGTCCAGCACATCGCGTACGGGCAATGTTGGGACGGGTAACGCAAACTACTCGGTAACAGCGCATCTCATCTATATCGAAAGCACGAAGTAGACGCTGGGCGCCATGCTGTATGCATCGCCTTTTATAACAACGTATTCCCTCGTTTGTGTCGCGCTGCTCGGCTTGGTCATGGGAAGCTTTCTCGGATGCCTCGCATGGCGCATCACGCACGGTGAAAGCGTTTTGCGCGGTCGCTCGCATTGCGACGAGTGCGGGCATGCGCTTGGTATTGGCGATCTCATTCCCGTGTTCAGCTGGCTGGCGCATCATGGCAAGTGCAAATACTGCGGGGCGCGCATTTCGGCCAAGCACCCCATAGGCGAGCTGCTGTGCGCGACGGCATACGTCACAATTGTTGCGCATTATGGCATCACGCTCGAGGCAGTCGAGATGCTCGTCTTTGCAAGTGCGCTCTTTGTGATTTCGTTAACCGATATCGAAGATTATCTTGTTCCTAACGGCGCGATCGTCGTTGCAATTGCTGCGCGTATCGTGTTCATAGCCGCGGCATACGCGCTGCTTGCGAGCGGTGTAGATGCCGCTTTGATCTTTGCCGAACCGGCAAAGCACGTTGGTGCGCCCGCTGATGTTGCGCTTGCCCTTGTGCGAGATTCGCTCATTGGGGGAGTGGGCGTCGGCATAATCATCATTGTGATCGTCATCGTGATGGATAAGGTGCTTGGCAAAGAATCGATGGGTGGCGGCGATATCAAGCTCTTCGCTGTCGCTGGATTTTATTTTGGCTGGCAGCAATGCCTGTTTCTCGTCATCGTCGCGTGCATAGTCGGGCTTGTATTCGCAGCCTTCCAGATGAAAAGGCAATCCCAGGAAGACGAGAACGACAAGCAGCTCGCCGAAGACATCAAGGATCAAACGGGCTTCGATGCGGCGCTCGAGCGCACGTGCCTTCCGGCGTTTCCCTTTGGGCCATCCATTGCGATTGCGTGCTGGATCACCATGCTCTTTGGTGCGCCAGTCGTCAACTGGTATTTCAAGCTGTTCTAG
>CACZSV010000105.1 GCA_902783925.1 uncultured Coriobacteriaceae bacterium | reverse complement strand
GAGAAAAGCGAATAATCAGCGGAACTGAAGGTGCTTTCGAACAAGGGGGAGCATCCCTTTTGTGCAATCGCGATGTTTCAACTCCTGGCAATTCAACGTATTGAGCCGTGCTATCGGTTTTAGCAATACCTGAGCATGTAGTTTATGTGCTGCTCAATCTATTGAATCGTCAAGTGCTCTTGGCAATACTTTTGCGCACAGTAAACGCCTACGAAAAAAAGGAAAGCATCATGAGCACACATGAATTCAAGTTCGAAACCAAGGCAATTCACGTTGGCCAGGAAAGCGCCGACCCGACGACCGACGCGCGCGCCGTACCCATCTATCAGACGACTTCGTACGTGTTCCACAATGCACAGCACGCATCCGACCGTTTCCACCTGAAGGACGCTGGCAATATCTACGGACGCCTCACCAATCCTACACAAGGCGTATTCGAAGACCGTATTGCGGCACTCGAAGGTGGTGTCGCTGGTCTTGCGGTTGCAAGTGGAGCAGCTGCCATTACCTACATCGTGCAGGCTCTCGCACGTCAGGGTTCGCATGTCATCGCGCAAAAGACGATCTACGGCGGCACGGTCAACCTGCTCGCGCATACGCTGACGGCCTTTGGCATCGAAACGACCTTTGTTGATATTCACAATATTGATGAATACAAGGCCGCCTTCAGGGAGAACACGCGCCTAGTGTTTATCGAGACGCTTGGCAATCCGCATTCCGATATTCCCGACTTCGAAGCCGTGACGCAGATAGCGCACGAGCAGGGTGTTCCCGTTGCAGTAGACAACACCTTTGGCACGCCCTATTTGTTCCGCCCCCTCGAGCATGGAGCCGATATCGTCGTCCATTCGGCGACCAAGTTCATCGGAGGCCATGGAACTACGCTTGGTGGCGTTATCGTTGACGGTGGAACCTTTGATTGGAAGGCAAGCGGCAACTATCCTCAGTTTACCGAGGTCGATCCAAGCTACGGAGTCGCCTTTACCGATGCAGCAGGTCCTGCAGCGCTCGCAACGTATATTCGCGCGATTCTTCTGCGCGATACGGGCTCGTCGATCTCTCCGTTCAATGCCTTTTTGCTTTTGCAGGGAACCGAAACGCTCTCATTGAGGCTTGATCGCCATGTCGAGAATACCAAGCGTGTCGTCGAGTTCCTGAATGCGCATCCTAAGGTCGTCAAGGTGAATCACCCTGCACTTCCCGAGCATCCAGATCATGAGCGCTATCTCAAATACTTCCCCGATGGCGGAGCCTCGATCTTCACCTTCGATATCCAAGGCGGGCAGGAAGAAGCGTTTAGGTTCATCGATAATCTCAAGCTGTTCAGCTTGCTGGCCAATGTCGCAGATGTGAAGAGCCTGGTGGTGCATCCGTATACGACAACGCACGCGGAGCTTACCCCGGAAGAGCTCGCAAGTGCAGGCATTTCGCAGAGCACGATTCGCCTCTCCATCGGCACCGAACATGCCGACGACATCCTGTGGGATCTCGAGCAAGCGCTCGCCGCAGTGTAGCGAAGCGCAACCTTCAATCAGCCAGTTGGTGGCTCCTCCCGCTAGCTGGCTTTGGCAAGAATCGGTCTTGTTGGTTTGTGACTCGGACAGCAAGGCCGATTCTTTTTGCCTTTCGTATTCGTCTGGCTAAGGCGCGCCATGCTGGTCGATACTCGTTCAAGAGCTCTCCCTTTTCATGCTGAAACTCTCGTTTGCTATACTCGCAAAATGGAAGGGTCCACATGTGCGCTGAACGGGCACTCGCACGGTGTCGAACATGCGCCTGAAATGATTATTGCGATGCGTAAACCCAGGACCAGCATTGCCTGCAGAGAGGAAACCACATGAAGGTACTTATCTTGAACGGAAGCCCGCGTCCAAACGGGAACACATCTATTGCAACACGTGAGATGATGCAGGTGTTCGAAGCCGAAGGCATCGAAGCTGAGGAGATTCGTGTCGGGTCGCTCGAAGTGCGCGGCTGTATTGCGTGCGGAACCTGCGCCGAGAAAGGCGCATGCGTGTTTGACGATATCGTCAACGAGATCGCACCGAAATTCGAGGAAGCGGACGGACTGGTTCTAGCAACACCCGTGTACTACGCATCTGCAAATGGCACGCTTGTTTCACTGCTCGATCGACTGTTCTACAGCACGAGCTTCGATAAGACGATGAAGCTTGGCGCAAGTGTTGTGTGTGCACGGCGTGGAGGTTGCTCGGCGACATTCGACGAGCTCAACAAGTACTTCACGATTTCGAACATGCCGGTTGCTTCGAGTCAGTACTGGAACTGCGTTCATGGCCGCGAAAAAGGCGAAGCAGAAATGGACGAGGAAGGCAAACAGACTATGCGCGTGCTCGCCCGCAACATGAGCTTTCTCATGAAGAGCATCGCGCTTGGCCGCGAGCAGTTCGGTCTACCCGAAACAGAAGAGCACCTCTGGACTCATTTTATCTAGCACGTTCGAGGGGCACTTGAAAAGGTGCCCCCCTTGCTATGGCCTGAGCTTTTTATCTCCCCGATTGCCACGTGACTTTATGGCATGTGGGATGCGGGTGCCATGTTGGCGGTTCGGGGATTTCTCCGCCGGTCAGGACCGCTTTGACGACCTTTCTGTGAATGAAGAGCCAGCAGCAGGTGGCTCCCACGCAACATCCGAGGGCGGCAGCGAAAATGCTTGATACTTTCATTGTCTTCCTCCTTGATCGCTATTCTCACGGCAATAGTGTAACAACCTAGAGCCATCGAGTCGCGTGTGCTTCCCAGCTTGCATATGCGGGCGGGGCTGGCCAAGCAACATCGAAGCTTGTCGATTGCGCTTTGTCTGGGACGGAAGGATATGCGCTGCGTCCGGCGACGATCTTTCCCGTCTCGTCTCTCAAGATGATGACCACTTGAATTCCCGATTGTTGTGGCAGCGCCCCTTCGATACGGACTTCTCCCCGAAAATGATTTGCGAAGTCATCCGAGCTCTCGGAAAGGTTAGTGCATGAGAACGAGGTCGTGTCGTTGGCGGCTTGATACATGGCCGATTTCGTGTCGAGCTCAAACGACATGTTCGCAGGCGCTTGGCTGCTGCTCAAAGGCTCGCCGAAGTATACGGTTTCGCCAGGTTGGATAAAGCCGAAGACCTGGTCTTTCGAAGCGACGATATTGCCTGTTTCGTCTGTGGCGGTGACATGGAGCGTGGGAAGCCCCACCGTTTTGTCTGTGCTGGGGTTGGTGACCGATACGCCATACCAGGTCATTCCGAACTCATCTTGCGAATATCCGTATTCGCTGATAACAGGCGCTTCGGCTTGTGCCGTTATTGTAGTGTTGGAAGATGAACTTGCACTCGAGAGGGGGCTTGCGTTGGTGCGGGAGGAAGATGCTGAAGAGGAGGGGGCGTTGGGCGAGCCCGCCGTGTTCCAGAGAAAGACGGCAAGGGCCAGTGCGAGTACAAGCACGGCCGAGGCAAGAACGATAACCCGTCCGGAATGAGGGCGATGCTTCTTTATTCTGGGCGCGTCCGATTGATCGGTAGCCTCGGTTTTGCTTGAGGAGTCTTTTTCCTCGAACGCAGCTACAAACGCCTCGCGAAGTTCCCGGG
>CACZSV010000104.1 GCA_902783925.1 uncultured Coriobacteriaceae bacterium | reverse complement strand
GCATAGTTCCGCCTTCTTTTCCGTTGATTTCAAGCTCTTTTGTCATAGATAGTACCACACCCTAATTCATGCGCCATTTTCCCATTAAACGAGGTATCATGTTCGGATATTGTCTGCGAACATATAAAACGCTGAGGAGGGCTCGCTTGCAAGGAGCGCACGAAGCACAAATTGAAGAAAAACCACGCCGCCGCTCTGGCACGTCTTTCATTATTGAGCTTGTCGTCATTGTTGCCGTTGCGGTCGGGCTTGCATTCCTCATCACAAATTTCGTTGTCCAGCCCTACGAAATACCCTCCGGTTCGATGGAGCAGACCATCGATGTTGGCGATCGCGTTTTCTCTGAGAAGGTGAGCTATCACTTTGGAGAGCCCAAACAGGGCGATATCGTCACCTTTAAGGACATGACCAACCCGAGCCGTGTGCTCATCAAACGGGTCATCGCGCTTGGCGGCCAGACCGTTGACGTGCACGATGGCAAGGTTTTCGTGGATGGCGTCGCTCTTAACGAACCGTATACGAATGGCAAGCAAAGCGAACCGCTCAGCTCCAGTATCGTGTATCCGTATACGGTGCCTGCGGGATCCATGTGGGTTATGGGCGATAACCGGACGAACTCGAGCGATAGCCGTGCGTTTGGCGCCGTTCCGCTCGCGAACGTGACCGGGCATGCGTTTTTCAGGTATTGGCCAGTGGACCGCATTGGGGCACTGGGGTAAGACACGTGCGCACAGAGCAAAGAATCGCGCAAGGAAGGTTTTAGAGCATGTTAACGTTTCAAGACATTATCTTGACGCTGCAGCAGTACTGGGCAGACCATGGCTGCGTGGTTTTGCAGCCATACGATTCCGAGGTCGGGGCCGGGACATACCATACGGCGACGACGCTCAGGTCTTTAGGGCCCGGAACATGGAACACCGCGTACGTGCAGCCGTGCCGCCGCCCGACGGATGGCCGCTATGGCGATAACCCCAACCGCCTGCAGCATTACTACCAGTTCCAGGTAATCCTCAAGCCTTCGCCCGATAACGTGCAAGAGCTGTATCTGGGATCGCTTCGCGCGATTGGCGTCGAGCCGTACGAGCATGACGTCCGTTTTGTCGAAGACGACTGGGAAAGCCCCACACTGGGCGCCTGGGGCCTGGGCTGGGAAGTTTGGCTCAACGGCATGGAAGTCACGCAGTTCACGTATTTCCAGCAGGTCGGCGGTATCGAGTGCGATCCCGTTCCCGCAGAGATCACGTACGGTCTCGAGCGCCTGGCCATGTATATTCAGGGCGTCGACAGCGTCTACGACCTCGTGTGGAGCAAGGCCGCTGACGGCACCGTTTTCACCTACGGCGATGTTTTCTACGAAAACGAGCGCGAGCAAAGCGCCTATAACTTCGAATACGCAGATACCGACATGCTCGCGAAGCGCTTCGAAAGCAACGAGCGCGAGTGCCTGCGCCTGCTCGATCTTGGCTTGCCGCTTCCTGCGTACGATTGCGTTATGAAGTGCAGCCACGCATTCAACCTGCTCGACGCCCGCGGGGCGATTTCCGCGACCGAACGCATGGCGTATATCCTGCGCGTTCGCACGGTCGCCAAGGCCTGCTGCGAGTCATATCTGGAGCACGTCATCGAGCATGGCGGTGCCCATATCGAATCGCAAGACGGCCCGATCGAACGACAAGATTCCGAGCGAGAAGGGGGGCAGCAATGAGCGTGAATTCCCTGATTCTCGAGATTGGCACCGAAGAGATTCCCGCGATGCCGCTGTATACGGCGACAAAAGAGCTTGCCGATGCCGCCGAGCGCGCACTTGATAGCGTTCATCTGGCGCATGGGGAGGTTTCCACCTGTTCGACGCCGCGTCGTATCATCTTAAGCGTCAAGGAGCTGGCGCATGAATCCGATGCGCTCTCCATTCGCGCCAAGGGACCTGCTGCGAGCATCGCCTTTGACGAGGGCGGTAATCCCACCAAGGCGGCGATTGGCTTTGCACGTGGCAAGGGTCTCGACGTGGACGCCCTCGTGCGCGAAGCGGACGAAGCCGGCAAGGAATATGTCTATGCGCTCGTGGAAGAGCCTGCGCAGCCCGCGCTTGAGCTTTTGCCGCAGCTGCTCGCAGAGCTCATCGGCGGTATCTCGTGGCCGCGCAGCCAGCGCTGGGGAAGCGGCCATGTGACGTTTTCGCGGCCTATTCGTTGGCTTGTCGCATTGTATGGCGACCAAGTCGTCCCCGTTCAATACGCTGGGCTTACGGCGGGTCGCATTACACGAGGTCATCGTCTTATGGCAGACCGCGAGTTCGAGATCGCCAACGCGGATGCATTCTGGGCTGCGTTCGACGAGATGAAGGTCGTGCCTTCGGCAAAGAAGCGCGCACAGTCGATTCGCGGGCAGATTAACACCATCGAATCCGAGACCGGACTCAAGGCCGATACGCCCAAGGGCACCTTCGACGAAGTCGTGAACCTCGTCGAATATCCGACCGTGCTGCTCTCGCATTTCGACGAGCGCTTCCTCGACGTTCCGCCCGAAATCATCACGGACGCGATGCTCGAGCATCAGCGCTATTTTCCCATGTATCGTCCCGATGGCACGCTCGATAATGCGTTTCTGGTGACGAGCAATGGCGCTCCGGAGTTCTCCGAACAAATCGCAGCCGGCAACGAGCGCGTTGTGCGCGCCCGCCTCGATGACGCCGCGTTTTTTGTGACAGAAGACCGTCGCAAGCCGCTTGAAGCGTATGTCGAGGGCCTGAAGCAGGTCGTGTTCCAAGAAAAGCTCGGCACTGTCTACGATAAGACCGAAAGGATCGTGAAGCTCGCCGCCGCTGTTTGCGACGAAGCGTCCATTGAAGGCCAAGAGCGCGAGGATGCACTTCGCACAGCGCAGCTCTGCAAAGCCGACCTCATCACCAACGCCGTTGTCGAGTTCACGTCTCTGCAGGGCGTGATGGGCGGTCATTACGCACGCTTCTCCGGCGAGACCGAAGAAGTCGCGCTCGGCATCACCGACCACTATCGTCCGCGTTTTGCCGGTGATGAGCTGCCGCGAAACAGCGCGGGCACCATCACGGCGTTTTCGGACAAACTCGATACGATCTGCGGTATTTTCGCAATCGGTTCAGGGCCTACGGGTTCATCGGATCCCTTTGCGTTGCGTCGTGCCGCGATTGGCATCATCAATATCCTGCTCGATGGCCTTGATGTTTCGCTCGAGAAGCTCATCGATGTTGCGCTCGACAACTATG
>CACZSV010000103.1 GCA_902783925.1 uncultured Coriobacteriaceae bacterium | reverse complement strand
GCTTCCGGAAAACAGCGCAAGGGGAAGAAGCATCCTCACATCCCCCGATCCGAGAAGCTCCGCTTTGCCGGCATTCGCACGAACTCTATTCCAGACGAGAAGCAAGGCTGCAAGCGGAGCTATGGCGGTGATTATGATCCCAAGCTCCTGCATGTTTCCATGAGAGAGTCGATATGCAATGGACAGCCCGAGCAAGAGACCCACAAGCTCCGTGGGAAGTATACGCATATGCATATCGCATACAAAGAGCACCGCCATGCAGAAGCAGCCAAGAGAAAGGCTCAAGCATGCAGTGGCGTCTGGCAGAGTCCATGCCAGACACGAAGACGCAACGCAATACGCTATTGCGATGATAAGAAGCCCCCGAATGGGGTGCAACCAGAGGCCCCGCCGCACTATGAGCTTCTGGGCGATGGGCAGTATGCTTGAATAGCCAAACATAAAGCTTGCACACGCGTACAGCAGCAACGTTTCTCCTTCTCGCACGCGCAAGCGCTTCGTCAAGAGAAATGTAGCACGCGGCAGGAGCGTGCGGTTCTGGGTTTTTTATGCAGGAGCTATGCTCGTGTCGCCTATCGGTCGCGCAACGCGTACGCCGCAGAAATAGCAGAGCAAGCGTCATCTGCAAGCAACGAGAGGAACTCGGAATCGTTGTCTTTGAGATGCACGTAGACCGCGCGCCTTCCACGGCTTGCAAGGGCAGAGAAATCACCTAACGCCTCGGCGTTTTCCACGCCACCCAGGGTGTAGTTCTCATGCGGAATTTTGATGTCGTATGGCTCGTCGCTGCTCACCACGAGAAAGACGCCGGTG
The DNA here is from genome assembly GCA_902783925.1 of uncultured Coriobacteriaceae bacterium. GTDB lineage: Bacteria > Actinomycetota > Coriobacteriia > Coriobacteriales > QAMH01 > QAMH01. Next base: position 10,920 of record CACZSV010000103.1, on the reverse strand, counting down.
TTGGGGCCGCCTTTGTGTAGCTGACCTGTCGAGTGCAGATAGCGCGGGCCGATTTCCAGACATGAGCATGCCTCGAGGCGGTCGGCGACACGGTGGCGCACACGCTCGAGTGTCTCGCGCCTGCCGATGCCCTTGAACGGCAAAAACGCATTGAAGCTGAAGTAATCGCCGTCATCGATCGAGCGGAAGAGCATTCTTAACGCGGCGTTTTCATCGATTGTGTCTGTATCGGTGGCTGTTTTGTCGAGCAATGCCGAGCTCACGTACACGCGATCGGCGTAACTACAGTTCTCGAGCTTGAACTCCTGATATGCGAGATTTCCCCAGACGTCTAGCGGCACCTCAAAGTTGCTTCCCTGACGTCCGAGAATCTGGCGCGTGGCGATCTTCGTGCTCTCAACATCGGGCTGGTCGAAGGGGTTGATCTGCATGAGCCAGCCGCAAAACGCCACAGCGTACTCCCAGATGAGGAAGTAGCGCGTCATGGCCGTGCTATCGGGGATATCCAAGCGGAAGACGGGAATCTCGGGGTGCACGCAGGTACGTGCGTGCTCGAATGCTTCGTCGTTGTCCATATTGCAAAGGATTGCGCAGCGGTCTTTGTGCGGGTCGGAAAGAATGCCAGCGTCGACTTCGACATTGGGCAGTATACCCACGCCCGACTTACCCAGAGACTCCGCGACGAGCTGCTCGACCCAAAGGCCGAAGACCTGCTTGCTCGGGGGCATGAGCAGCGAGAACTTGTCGCGACCCGCCTTGAGGTTGTCGTACAAGAAGCTCGCAAGCCAAATTGCGGGATTCTCCGAAGAGTCCGTCGCACAAAGGCGCTCCATGGGAACAGCATCTGCCAAGGTCTTCTCGATATCGAAGCCAATGCTTGCCATGGGCAGAAGGCCAAAGACCGAAAGCGCAGAATAGCGCCCGCCGATATTGGGCTCCCCGTGCAAAATCGCACGCCAGTTATTCTTGCGCGCGACTTGCTCGAGTTCGGTGTCGGGGTCGGTAATCGCGATAAAGCGAGAGCCAGCGCGTTCTGCTCCGAGATGCGCGCAGGCGTATTTCCAGCACACGTGGCTGAGCACTGTCGGCTCAAGCGTCGTGCCAGATTTGCTTGAGACGATGTAGAGCGTGTGAGCGGGATCGGATGAACCCAGGATATGGTTAACGTATACCGGTGAAAGCGAATCCATGGTTTTGAATGGGACTTCGCCGTTGACCTCGAGGCTGAAAAGCTTGGTGACTGTCTGAGGCGCTTGCGTCGATCCGCCTTGACCGATAAGCACGACGGCGTCGAGCTTTTCACTGCGCGCCTGCTGTGCGATGATCGCGATTTCGGATGGGTCGGTAGGTGGGTTGCTTGCAAGCGTCGTCCAATCTAGGCGAGTGGATGCGCATTCGGCTGCTTCGGCCGAAAAATCAAACACCGAACCGTCTTTTTTTGCCATGCGGGAAGCGACTTCGTTTTCTATCAGACGCTGCGCTGTGGGGCAGTGTCCAAGTTCGGAGCTATCGATAAATGCCATGTCTTCGTCTTCTTTCCGAGTTGTAACAGTTTGGTTAAAGCCATCATGACAATATGGAACGAATGAAACGTGCAAAGTATAATACATGCTAACTGTATCGAGATATGTTACACTTCTCGCTCACATGTCTCAGGAGGCACTAAATTCATGGAAGAAGCAATCAGCAGACAAGTCGCCTATGTGAATAATATTCACGAGACGCTTGTTGCTTATACCGGTAGGCGCCTGCGCATTCGCGCCAATATGGGCCGTTCAAAGATTATCGAGCGTGAGGGTATCCTGACGCAAGCTCATAATTCGCTATTCATTGTCGAGACTGAGGAAAAGCGTGGACGCAAGGCACGCCAATCGTATCAGTACGTCGACGTCCTTACGGGAATGGTGGAGCTTACCAATCCGGAAGACGAGCAGCCGCTGTTTCCTGCACTCCAGCAGGAAATCGCCTAAGTCTCGTCGAGCAACATGAAGGCATCATCTGCTCAAGCGCATGCGCTTGAAGCTCATGCGAAGGTTAACCTGTGCCTCTCGGTGCAGTATCCGCCGGCAGATGGGTATCATCAACTTGATTCTGTCTTCCACGAGCTCTCATTGTGCGACATGCTCGTGTGCACGCACGAGCCCCTGTGTACCCAGAGTAATATCGCGTTTACCCAATTGGGTTCGGCCATCGCGCTTGCATGCGATGTCGAAGGCCTGGCCGTGCAAGATAACCTCATCTTCCGCGCTCTCGATGCTGCAGAGCGCGCGTGCGGAGTCTTGGTCGCGGCGCCGGGAAGCGTGTTCTCTATAGAAGTCGAAAAGCATATTCCTGCTGGTGGCGGTCTTGGCGGTGGCTCGAGTGACGCCGCCAGTGCATTGAAGGAATATGCGCGCATTGCGCAGATCGATGTGCTTGATGAGCGTATTCTCGATGTTGCACGATCCCTTGGCGCCGATGTCGCGTTCTTCTTGTACGGGGGAACGGCTCTTATGGACGAGCGCGGCGACCATCTGGTGCGCCGACTTCCGGTGTTCAAGCTTCCGATAGTCCTCATGGGTGATGCGCATGGCATGTCAACTGCGCGCATATACGCCGATTTTGACGAGCAGCCGCCAGCTGCCCCCGATGCCCATGAGCTTGCGCATGCAATCGAAGCTTGTGACGATGCGCAACGCATCGCGACTTTATGTGTGAATAATCTCGAGCCTGCGGCCTGCGCGCAAAGCGAAAAGCTTGCAAAGCGCCTGCGTTTCGCGCGTGAGCACCCCTGCGTTCTGAACGCGCTTGTGACGGGCAGTGGCTCGACCAGCTTTGCGATTTGCCCTGATGAGGCTTCAGCGCGCACATTTGCGCATGATATTGCGCCGCTTTGCACCTGGGTCGAGCTGTGCTTGCCAGAAAAATGATTTAAGTGCAAGAGTTGAGAATCTCTTCGCAGTTCACTAGAATCATCTTCGCAAAGGTACTGGGGCATCGTTCAACGGTAGGACAGCGGTTTTTGGTACCGCGAATGAGGGTTCGATTCCTTCTGCCCCAGCCAGTTTTTCTTTTCCGGGAGCGCATGTGGAAGCTAAAGCTTTGATTCTCGCAGCAGGCGCTGGCACCCGCATGAAATCCAACAAACCCAAAGTTGCCCACGAAATGCTGGGCAAACCGCTCGTGCGCTGGGTGGTCGACGCGGCGCACGCAGCAGGTTGCTCCGATGCTCACGTCGTTATCGGGCACGGACGCGAGCAGGTGGAGCCGCTGTTGGACGATTGCGTTATCGCGTACCAGCTCGAAATGCTCGGCACAGGGCACACGGTAATGTGTGCCGCAGACACCTTCGAGGGCTATCAGGGGTGCATTGTCGTCTTGTGTGGCGATACTCCGCTGATCCGCCCGTCGACCATTCGGCAGCTCATAGAAGCTCATGAGAAAAACGGCGCTGCGGCAACGGTCCTTACTATGAAACCGGAAAACCCGTTTGGGTATGGCCGCATTGTCCGCGATACGCAGGGCAATGTCGCGGGCATTGTCGAAGAAAAGGATTGCACGCCAGAGCAGAAGCTCATCGACGAGTGCAATTCGGGCATTTTCTGCTTCAACGCGCCCGACCTGCTCGGCAACCTCGACAAGCTCGATCGCAATAATGCTCAAGGCGAGTACTATCTCACCGACATGCTTGCGATTCTCGCGCAGACGGGGCGCGTGGTTTCGAGCATGGTTGTCGAGGACAATGACGAATGCCTCGGCATCAACTCGCGCGGTCAGCTTGCAGCGGCGACAAAGGTCGCGCAACGCCGCATCAACGATCAGCTCATGGCAGATGGCATTACCATGCTCGACCCCGAGCTTGTTTGGGTAGGGCCAGACGTGCGCGTGGGCAACGATACCGAGCTGCTGCCGTTGACGATGCTCATAGGTAAAACGAGCATTGGCACGGGTTGCGTAATTGGCCCGAATACACGTTTGACCGATTGCACGGTGGGGAATAACTGTTCGTTTGAAGAGGTCGTCGGTATCGAAATACAAGCCGAAGACAGTATCTCTGCCGGTCCTCGTGCATATCTTCGCCCAGGTACACATCTGTGCGAAAACGCCCACGTCGGCACGCATGTCGAGATCAAGAAGTCGACAATCGGCAAGGGGAGCAAGGTTCCGCACCTTTCCTACATTGGCGATTGCACCATGGGCGAAAACGTGAACATCGGCGCAGGGAGCATCACCTGCAACTACGATGGCGTCAATAAGAACAAGACGGTCATTGGCGACAATAGTTTTATCGGCTCGGACACGATGATGGTGGCTCCCGTGACCCTGGGTGCCAACACGGTGACCGGCGCGTCGAGCTGCATCACGCAGGATATTCCCGATGGAGCGCTTGCCATAGAGCGCAGCAAGCAGGTGAATATCGAGGGGTGGTCACAGCGGCATATGGACAAACTACGGGAAAAGGAAAGGGCTGATTCGTAATGGGGAAGCGTCGAAGCAGAGCGGCCGAAAGGCGGCTTCATATCTTTTCGGGAACGGTGTATCCGGAGCTTGCAAACGAAATAGCCGAATATCTTGACGTTGAGCTCGGTGATATCAGACTCGAAAAGTTTGCAAATGGTGAGAGCTACGCGCGCTATATGGAGTCTGTTCGCGGCGAGGACGTGTTTCTCGTCCAGTCGATTTCTGGCTCCGTAAACGATGCGCTCATGGAGCTGCTCATCATGGCTGACGCGGCTAAGCGCGCAAGCGCTATGCGCATTCATGCAGTCATCACTCATTATGGATACGCTCGCCAGGACCGCAAAGCCGCGTCTCGCGAGCCTATCACCGCCAAGTTGGTGGCAGACCTTCTACAGACTGCCGGTGTCAATACTGTGACGACTATCGATTTGCATCAGGGCCAGATTCAGGGCTTTTTCAACATTCCCGTAAATCACCTGACGGCGCTCAGCCTGTTTGCTGACTACTACAACAAGATGGAGCTTGAGGATATCTGCGTAGTGAGCCCGGATGTTGGCCGTGCAAAGGCGGCCAAGAAGCTCTCGGACCTCGTTGGCGGCGAGCTCGCCATTATGCACAAGGGCCGTCCTGCGCATAACGTGGCCGAGATCACGAGCATCATCGGCAACGTCGAGGGCAAGAACTGCATCATCAACGACGACATGATCGATACGGCGGGCACGATTTGCGCGGGTATGCAGGTGCTCAAAGATCGTGGCGCAAAGTCAATTTACGTTTGCACGACACATCCGGTTTTCTCTGGCCCTGCATACGAGCGGCTCGAGAACTGCGTGGCAGATGAAGTGCTGTTCTGTAATACGATTCCCGTGGCGCCAGAGCATCTCGAAAGCGGCAAGCTCAAGATGCTTTCCGTTGCTCCGCTCTTTGGCCAGGCAATCAACAACGTTTTCACCAACGCGTCAGTGTCTGCTCTTTTCGATCCGGATTTTGCGCTGTAGAACATGGCTATCCGTCTTATTGCAGGTCTCGGCAATCCCGGACCCGAATACGAGAACACCCGGCACAATGCCGGGTTTCTTGCTTTGGATATTGTTGCCCAAGAACTTGGGGCACGCTATTGGAAAAACGAGAGCGGCGCGCTCGTTGCCCATGTAAAACACGGTGACAACGAGCTTCTTCTGGCAAAACCGCAGGCATTCATGAATACAAGCGGAGGTCCGCTCAGCAAGCTCGCTTCACACTACGGTATTGCACCCGAAGAGCTGTTGGTAATCCATGACGATATGGATTTGGAACCAGGTACGATTCGCGTGAAAGTTGGCGGTGGCCACGGCGGACACAACGGGCTCAAGTCTATCCATGCCAAGTTGCAGGGAAACGCATACACGCGCGTGCGCGTGGGGACGGGCCATCCGCCTGGAAGAAAGCCGGTTACAGATTATGTGCTGCAGGCTCCGCGTGGCGAAGAGCTAGAGGAGTTCGAGCATGCGGTTGCGCTTGCAGCCGATGCGACGCTATGCATACTCGAGCATGGTGCGACAAAAGCGATGAATACCTACAACTAGTCTTCGTCGACCTCGATGGCGCCGAGGGGGCATTCTTCCATGCACTCGCCGCACTCATCGCAGGCATCCTCGTTGATTACAGAAGCGGTGCTTCCGACGATGTCGAGCACACCGTTGGGGCATGTGTCAACGCAGATGCCACATCCAGAGCATTCGTCAGTATCGATATAGGGCTGGGCCATGGCTCATATGCCTTTCGTCTCGGCTTTAACTCGTAGACAAAATAGCGATATGCGCCATATATGGCAATAGGTAATTCCAGAAATCGAAAATATGGCCCGTTGCCCCTATGCGACATAATCTGAAATGACGCAATGGTAACGATTAAATGAATTCAATTTAGGAAACTTGACATACTCTGACTTAGATTTCATTATACAGATCATAAACATGTAAAGCGTTCCTCAAAGAGAAGGGCACAAAAATGAGCAAGATTATTGGTATCGACCTTGGCACCACGAACTCTGCCATGGCGGTTCTCGAGGGCGGCGAGCCCACGATTATTGTCAATGCAGAAGGCGACCGCACCACACCGTCGGTTGTCGGTTTCCGCAAAGATGGCGAGCGTGTCGTTGGCAAGGCGGCAAAGAACCAGGCAGTCACGAACCCCGAGAACACCGTTGCATCCATCAAGCGCTTCATCGGCCGCAACTATAGCGAGACTGCCTCTGAGCGTGGCACGGTTGCATACAGTGTCGTCCAGGGTAAAGACGGCCGCAACGATGTTTCCATCGATGGCAAGGAGTACACGCCCGAAGAGATCAGCGCAATGACGCTGCAGAAGCTCAAGGCAGACGCCGAGAAATACCTTGGCGAGCCTGTGACAGAAGCAGTTATCACCGTGCCTGCTTACTTCAACGATTCCCAGCGTCAGGCAACCAAGGACGCTGGCAAGATTGCCGGACTTGATGTCAAGCGCATCATCAACGAGCCCACGGCTGCAGCACTTGCCTACGGCCTCGACAAGAAGGGCGAAGACGAAAAGATCCTCGTATTCGACCTCGGCGGCGGCACCTTCGACGTCTCCATCCTCGAGATGGGCGACGGCGTCTTCGAGGTGTTGGCAACTGCAGGCGACAACCATCTTGGTGGCGACGACTGGGATCAGCGCATTATCGATTGGCTTGCCGACAAGTTCAAGGCAGACCAGGGTGTCGATCTGCGCAAGGACAAGATGGCTCTGCAGCGCCTGAAGGAAGCTGCTGAGAAAGCGAAGATGGAGCTTTCCAATACGCAGCAGGCGGCTATCAACCTGCCGTTTATCACGGCTGTTGATGGTAACCCGGTTCACCTCGACTACTCGCTCACGCGTGCGGAGTTCGAGCGCATCACCTCCGATCTGCTTGACCGTTGCAAGACGCCGGTTTCCACGGCCATGCGCGATGCCGGTCTTTCGAGCGGCGACCTCGACGAGGTTATCCTCGTCGGCGGCTCTACCCGTATGCCGGCTGTGCAAGAAGAGGTCAAGAAGATTACGGGCAAAGACCCGCACATGGGTGTGAACCCCGATGAGGTCGTTGCAATCGGCGCCTCCATCCAGGGCGGCGTGCTCGGCGGTGACGTTGAGGGTATCCTGTTGCTCGACGTGACTCCGCTTTCTCTGGGTGTCGAGACCATGGGTGGCGTTATGACAAAGATGATCGAGCGCAATACGACCATTCCGACTCGCAAGACCGAGGTATATTCGACTGCTGCAGACAATCAGACGAGTGTTGAGATCCATGTCCTGCAAGGTGAGCGCGAATTTGCCCGCGACAACAAGACGCTGGGCCGCTTCCAGCTCACGGGTATTCCCGCTGCACCGCGCGGCATTCCGCAGATCGAGGTCACTTTTGACATCGACGCCAACGGTATCGTGAATGTCTCCGCGAAGGACCTGGGCACTGGCCAAGAGCAGAAGATCACGATCTCTGGCTCCACCGCGCTTTCCGATGAAGAAGTCGATCGTATGGTGGCAGACGCCAAGGACCACGCTGCAGAAGACGAGGCGCGCAAGTCCGAGGTGGAGGCTCGCAACCAGGCAGACTCTATTGTCTATGCGACCGAAAAGACGCTCAAGGATCTTGGCGACAAGGTTCCGCAGGCAACCAAGGACGAGGTCGAGAATGCCATCGCAGCTGTGAAGTCTGCGCTCGAGGGTGACAACATCGACGATATCAAGACCAAGACCGAGGCTCTGCAGCAGGCAAGCTACAAGCTCGCCGAGATTGCGTACGGCAACGCTCAGCAGCCAGGTGGTGCACAGCAGCCCGGCAACACTGCCAGCGGTTCGTACGACACCAATGCAGATGGCAGCGATGACGTAGTCGATGCAGATTACGAAGTCGTCGACGACCAGGATAAGTAATCATGGGCGCCGATACAGTGGACAAGACGCAAGAAGGGGCGGCCGAAGAGGTCGCCCCCGAGGCGGCTGAGTCCGAGACACAAGAATCGAAGGCCGTAGAGCCCGATGCGGTCGAGGCCGAAGAGGCGGTGGATGCTGCTGTCGATGAAGATGGTGGCGATGCCAAAGGGGCCGCAGGCGATGAGGCAGAAGACACTGAGGGCGCAGAAGCCCCCAACATCTTTGAAGCTATAACCGCCGAGGTAACGGAGCTGCGCGATAAATATGCCCGGCTGCAGGCCGAGTGGGATAACTTCCGCAAGCGCACCGCTGCGGAGCGCAAGTCGGAACGTGATCGCGCTGCAGAGAGTCTCGTGACAGATCTGCTTCCTGTGCTCGACGACCTTGAACGCGCAATTAATCATGCGCGTGAGTCGGGCGAAGGCGGCACGCTCACCGATGGCGTTGAGGCAATCCAGAGCAAGTTCTTGCAGATTCTCGGCAAGCACAAAGTCGAACAGCTCCCGGCTCAAGGCGAAGCCTTCGATGCAACGCGGCATCAAGCCGTCGGGGTCGAAGAAGACGCGAGCGTTCCGGAAGAGACCGTCGTCAAGGTGTACCAGCAAGGTTACATCATGGGAGACAGGGTCATACGTCCTGCGATGGTCGTCACGAGCACGGGCGGCCCGGAGAGAAGAGACGAAGAGCCCGAAGAGGCGTAAAGGAATCGAAACGGAGACGCGCTCAGATGTGGGGCGCGTTTCTTCTTGAAGAAAGGCAGGTGGAAGTATGGCCAAGAATTATTACGACATCCTCGGCGTGAAGAAAAACGCTTCCGCCGACGAGATTAAGAAAGCATTTCGCAAGCTCGCCCAGAAGCATCATCCAGATGCGGGCGGCGATGAAGAGACATTCAAGAATATCAACGAGGCATACGAGGTGCTCTCGGATCCGGAGAAGAAAAAGCAGTACGACCGCTTTGGTACCGTGGGCAACTTTTCCGAGCAACCGGGCGGCTGGCCTGGTGGTGCGCAAGGATGGCCGGGTGGCTCACGGAGCTACACCCATAGCTCCAGCGGCGGCGCTGGCTTTGACTGGGGCGATATTTTCAGCAATATCCGCAACGGTGATGGAGCGTTCGGCAGCAACTGGGATTTTAACGTGAACAAGAAGCGCAAAGGTCGTGATCTGCAGGCATCCATCGAACTCACATTCGAAGAAGCGTTCAACGGAGCCACTAAGCGCGTGAGCATCAAGGTGCCGAGCACAGGCGAGACAGAGACCGTTACCGTCAAGGTGCCCGAAGGAGCCGTCGATGGCGGCAGACTGAGATACCGCGGCAAGGGCGAGTATGGCGCTAACGGTGGCGAACGCGGCGATTTGCTCGTTGTGACAAAAATACAAGCACATCCATTTTTTTCACGCGACAAAGCGGACGTGCTCATGGATTTGCCAGTGAGTATCGACGAGGCCGTTTTAGGTGCGAGCGTCGTTGTTCCAACTCCCGATGGCTCGCGTGTGAAAATTCGTGTGCCTGCGGGAACGCAAGATGGAAGGATCTTGCGCGTGAAAGGCAAAGGCGCGAAGCAAGTCAAAGGCAAGGGCTATGGCGATTTGCGCATCAAAGTCTGCGTGAATATTCCCAAAGATCTGAATCCCGAGCAGCGGCAAGCTCTCGAGGCGTTTAGAGATGCATCGCCTTCGCCAGAATCGCTGCGGCACGCTCTCAATGCTCAAGAAGTGCACGCATAATGCAGGTATGGAGGAGAAACCGACATGGCAAAAGCGGATAAAAACAAACCGTTATACATGATCAGTGTCGCTGCTGACCTTGCTGGGCTTCATCCACAGACCCTGCGAATCTATGAATCGAAGGGGCTTGTCACGCCACAGCGTACAAGCGGCAATACGCGCATGTACTCGCAGGCAGATGTCGAGCGTCTCGAGTTGATTAGTCAGCTGACCGACGAAGGTATCAACCTTGCCGGTGTTATGCGCATTCTCGACCAACGCGAGCGCATGAGCAAAATGCAGCGGGAGCTCGAAGAGATGCGCCGTGAGCTTGAACGGGCGCGTGATATGCTCCACGAACTCGAGATGCGCCAGACCATCACGACGCTCATGAGCAAGCCAGACCATAGCAAACTGCTCAGCGAGGGTCTCAAGGACCTTTAGGTTCAGCATATGACAAGCGTTCCAGTTTGGCGCAGGGGCGCTTTGCCGCTGGAGGTCAGCGGTACCTCCGGGTATGGCGCAGAAGCGCGGTAGGGGCGCTCGCCAGAGCGCCCGCGCGGATGGCTTTGAGAGCTGTTTGCGCAGCTGGATGCGGGGCCCCGTCCGGCGCGTCGTCGCGAAAAGCCTGTAGTCTTTTCGCTTCTTTGGCTTTAACTTCGCGCGGGCGGACCCCGCATCCAGTTTCATCGCACCAATTCCGCCGACCGACGGTGTCATCAGAGCAAAAGGTGTACCAGTTCGGCGGGAAATACGGTGCACCTTTGCTAAAAACCCAAAAGGTGTACGACCGCGGCATCGAGACTCGTTCACCTTTGGTCGAAATCGTAGAAGGTGCACGACCTGGGCCGAGCAATC
>CACZSV010000102.1 GCA_902783925.1 uncultured Coriobacteriaceae bacterium | reverse complement strand
GGACGAGGCGCTCAAGGAGATTGCCGCACGCCCGAAGCCCCTGGCGCTCTACCTGTTCTCCGAAGATAGAGCTTGCGTCGATCACGTGATGGGCACGATGCAATTTGGCGGCGGATGCGTCAATGACACGATTCTTCATCTCGCCACGTCGAGCATGCGCTTTGGCGGAGTCGGGCAATCGGGAATGGGAAGTTATCACGGAGATGCTGGCTTCGAGGCGTTCTCACACCTCAAGAGCATCGTCGATAGAGCGACATGGATTGACATGCCGATGCGCTATCAGCCTTTTGGGGCGCTGAAAGACAAGCTAATTCGTCTATGCCTGCACTGATGATAATGTAATATCCGTCTTTGTGCCAGCTGAATTGCGTCGTATAATCACGATTCGTTCGTTTTTGAGATATATAGATTACAATGGTGGCTATGGATCCAAAGCACATCAGAAATTTTTCGATAATCGCGCATATCGACCACGGCAAATCAACGATTGCAGATCGTATTCTCGAGATGACCAAGACGGTCGCCTCGCGCGATATGGTCGAGCAGGTTCTCGATTCCATGGATATCGAGCGCGAACGTGGCATCACCATCAAGTCGCAGGCCGTCTGCGTGCTCTATCAGGCTGAAGATGGGGAGACCTATCAGTTCAACCTTATCGATACCCCAGGCCACGTCGATTTCACCTACGAGGTTTCGCGTTCGCTGGCGGCATGCGAAGGCGCCGTGCTCGTAGTCGACTCCACGCAAGGTGTCGAGGCGCAGACCGTGGCAAATGCTCTACTCGCTATGAATGCGAACCTCGAGATCATCCCCGCGATCAACAAGGTCGACCTTCCCGCGGCGGACCCGGAGCGCGTTCGTTCCGAAATCGAGGATGGCCTTGCCATTCCGGCAGACGATGCCGTGCTCACCTCCGGCAAGTCCGGCATCGGCGTGCACGATCTGCTCGAGAAGATCGTCGAGCGCATTCCCGCGCCGCATGGTGATGCAAACGCACCGCTCAAGGCGCTCATCTTCGATTCGTATTTCGATGCGTACCGTGGCGTCGTCGCGCTCATTCGCATAGTCGACGGCAGTATCCACGTGCGCGACAAAGTGCGTTTCATGCAGACGAAAAACGAGTGCGAAGTCGAGGAAGTGGGTGTGCGGCGTCCGGCTGAAACCCCGGTTGACGAATTGACCATTGGCGAGGTCGGGTACCTCGTGACGGGCCTCAAGGACCCGCGCATGGTCAAGGTGGGCGATACCGTGACGCTTGCCAAGCACGGCGCCGACGAGCCGTTGCCAGGCTACCGCGATGTCAAGCCAATGGTCTACACGGGGCTCTTTCCTATAGACGCAGATCAGTACCCCGCACTTCGCGATGCGCTCGACAGGCTCTCGCTCAACGATCCGGCGCTCATCTACGAACCGGAGACAAGTCAGGCACTGGGCTTCGGCTTTCGTGTCGGCTTTCTAGGCTTGCTGCATATGGAGGTTGTGAAAGAGCGTCTCGAGCGCGAATTTGCCCTCGATCTCATTGCCACCGCGCCTTCTGTCGAATACCATGCCTATCTTGCAGGCGGCGAGGAAGTGACCGTGCATTCTCCGCAGGAAATGCCCGACCCAGCGACGATCGAGTATATCGAGGAGCCCTACGTAGCAGCGGATATCATCATCCCACCCGACTATATCGGGGCCGTAATGGAGCTCACCACGGAGCGTCGCGGTAAATTCATGAACATGCAATACCTGTCCCCGACGACGGTCGAGCTCAAGTTTGAGATGCCGCTCTCCGAGCTCATCATGGACTACTTCGATTCGCTTAAGAGCCGTACAAAGGGTTACGCATCGCTCGATTACGACGTGTGCGGGTACCGTCAAAGCGATCTGGTCAAGCTCGAGATTCTGCTCGCGGGAAACCCGGTCGACGCGCTTTCCGCCATCGTGCACAAGGATGCTGCGTTCACGCGCGGGCGTTCGCTTTGCGAAAAGCTCAAGGGCATCATTCCGCAACAGCTGTTCGAGGTACCCATTCAGGCTGCAGTTGGCAGCAGGATTCTCGCTCGTCAGACGGTGCGCGCCCGTCGCAAGGACGTGCTCGCAAAGTGCTATGGCGGCGACATCTCGCGCAAGCGCAAACTGCTCGAAAAGCAGAAAGAGGGCAAGAAGCGCATGAAGAGCATCGGCAGCGTCGATGTTCCGCAAGAGGCGTTCATGGCTATCCTTTCCGTCGATGACGAATAATTCCCACTCATGCACACACTGAGCGAATACCTGGTAAATCCTTTTTGGCTCGCTCCGATGGCGGGCATCACCGATCGCGCGTTTCGCAGCCTGTGCCTACGGTATGGCTCCGGGCTTACGTTTTCCGAGATGGTGAGCGCGAAGGGGCTCGAATACAACGGCGTCAAGACATTTGCGCTGACCGACCCGGCCCAAGATGAAGCCCATCTGGCGGTTCAGCTCTTTGGCTCGGATCCCGCGTGCATGGCGGCGCAGGCCGCGCGCGTCGAAGAACGCCTGGGCGAGCGGCTCGCGCTCATCGACGTGAACATGGGCTGTCCGGTGCGCAAGGTCGTGCGCAGGGGAGAGGGCTCGGCACTCATGAAGACGCCGGAGCTCGCCGCGCGCATCGTCAGCGCAATTGCAGATGCGGTGCAGGTGCCCGTGACCGCGAAGTTTCGCAGCGGATACAGCGACAGCGACCGTAATGCCGTCGATTTCGCCAAGCTTCTCGAGCAGGCTGGGGCAGCGCTCGTGAGCGTGCACGGCCGCACGGCGCATCAAATGTATCGCGGCAAGGCGGATTGGAGCATCATCGCCCAGGTCAAGAGTGCCGTTGACATTCCTGTTGCGGGCAGCGGCGATGTCTTCTCGCATGAGGATGCCGTCCGCATGCAACAGCAATGCGGCGTCGATGCTGTGCATATCGCCCGTGGCGCACGGGGAAATCCCTGGATTTTCACGGGTCATGTTCCCACACATGCTGAACGAGTTACGGCCATGAGAGAGCATTACGAGCTTTTCAGGCACTACGCCGAACCGACGAAGCGTTCAGACGAGCGGCCGTCGACAAGCAGCGTTGTATGCGATGCGCCTGTTGACGTGCCCGAACCGTATTTGAGCCCGCTGCGCGCGCAGCTTGCCTGGTACGTGCACGGCCTGCCGAATGCCGCGGCTTTGCGTCGGGCACTGAGCGAGGCTGTGTGCAGCGCGGATTACGAGCGTATCTTCGAAGAGGCCGAGCGTCTCGCACAAAGGGAGACGCGATGATCGAGGCGCTGTATGTGCATGTGCCATTTTGCGTTGCACGGTGCGCATATTGCGACTTTGCGACGAACGCCTGTGACGACGAGGCCCGTATGGATGCGTATGTCGATGCGCTTTGCATGCAGATTCGGCGTGCGGCGCGCTCAGGCCTGCTCGGCGCTGTGAAAACCATCTACATTGGCGGTGGCACGCCGACGCATCTGGGGGCGCGTCGGCTCAATTCGCTTGTTTACATGATCTCGCTTTCCGTCAATCTCGAAGACGTGGTTGAGTTCACGGTCGAGGCAAACCCCGAATCCATCGACGAGCGCATGGTGGCGGATTTGTTCGCGCTTGGGGTGAACCGTTTCAGCATCGGAGCTCAGAGCTTCGATGAAGGCGTTCTTTCGGCGTACGGGCGCGTCCACGATGTACGCCAGATCGAGCAAGCGGTCGAATGCGTGAAGATGCGCACCGATGCGTTTTCGCTCGATCTCATATGCGGAGGACCAGGCCAGAGCATGCAATCGTGGGCGCGAAGCGTACAGCGGGCGCTCGAGCTCGGCGTGCAGCATGTGAGCGTGTATCCGCTCACGCTCGAGGAAGGCACACCGCTTTTCAAGCGCGTCGAAGCTGGGGAGTGCATGGTTGCAGATGAAGATATGCAGGCGCAGATGATGCTTTGCGCGGCGAAGCTCCTTGAGAAGGTGGGGCTTATGCGCTATGAGGTAGCGTCGTATGCAAAACCCGGGAGCGAATCACTGCACAATAGCGCGTACTGGACCGGCGTCGAGTACCTCGGGCTGGGCGCGGGTGCTGCCAGCATGCTGACTGCAGAGGGTGCCCGGGCTGCCTTCGATGCGGGTCTTTTCGATGCCGAGCACGAGGCGGCTGAAGTCGATACAGCGACGGATCGCGCAGATACGTCCGAAGTCAGCGGATGCTTAGGGATCGAGGCGAAGTGCGATAGGGACGCTCTCCGAGCGCCCGCTCGGTACCGCTTTGCCGCAAATGCTGATGATGTCGCGTTTTGCTCGTCGCATGGAAAACCCCGCGTGGACGTCGAGACCCTCACTTCGCGCGAGGCGGCAATCGAGGACCTCATGCTCGGCATGCGCATGAGCGTGGGGGTGTCGCGCGAGCGCGTGCTTGAGCTTTCCGATGCGCTGCCGGTATTCGAAGAGCTCTGCGCCAAAGGACTCGTGGCTGAACAGCATGGACGCTTTGTTCCCACAGACCGGGGCTGGCTCATGGGCAATGAGATCTTCGGGGCAATTTGGGCTCTTGCAGGTGAGTCGACTGGGTGAGTCGGCCCGTCACGTCATGCCGACTCACCCAGTCACGATGAGAGTCATTCCGACTCACCCCGTGTTCGCGATATGCGCCTTAATGCGAAACACTTCGGTGACGATACGTTTACGGTTCCGGCCATCCCCGCCGTGGTACACCACAATAGGCGCTGTTGTTTTTATCTGCAGGGAGTTTTAACGGATGGCTTACGAGTATTACGATATTTTGGGTGTATCGCGCGACGCCAGCGATAACGATATAAAAAAGGCGTTCAGGCGCAAGGCGCGCGAGCTTCATCCCGATGTCAACAAGGCTCCCGATGCAGAAGAGCGCTTCAAGGAACTCAACGAGGCGTACGACATTCTCTCCGATCCTCAGAAAAAGGCCATCTACGATCGCTATGGCACGCCAGATGCCGCTCAGGGCTTCGGCGGTTATCAGAGCGTCGACATGAGCGATATCTTTGGCGGGATGGGCGATATTTTCAGCTCGTTTTTCGGTGGTATGGGCGGTCGCGGCAATCCGCAGCAGCGTCGCCGCGATGGTCGTGATATGGGCATAGGCCTGCGTCTCACGCTCGAGGAAGTCGCACGTGGCGCTAAGAAAGATATCGTCTACGATCGTCTCGCGCCCTGCGAAGAATGCGGTGGCACCGGAGCTGCGGAAAACGGCCATGAGGTCGAATGCCCCACATGCCATGGTTCGGGCCGCGTTGTGAGTGTGCAGCATACGTTTTTAGGCGATATGCAAACTGCAGCGACCTGTCCGGATTGCGGAGGTACCGGTCGCGCTATCGATAATCCCTGTCCCGAATGCCAGGGCCAGGGCCGCGTGCCAGACCGCGAGCATCTTTCCATCGAGATTCCCAAGGGGATTCGCGATGGCCAGCAGATTCGCGTGCAGGGTCACGGCGAGGCCGGCATGAACGGCGCTCCCGCTGGCGACCTTATCGCCACGGTGCGCATCGAACCGCACGAGTACTTCGAGCGCGATGGTGACCATCTGCACACGCGTGCCAATGTCACCATAATGCAGGCGGCCCTGGGTGCAGATATCAGCGTCGAGGGCATTCTCGAAGGCGAGCATGTTCCCGTCCACGTTCCCGCCGGATGCCAGCCTGGGCAGACCATACGCGTCAGGGGTTACGGCCTTCCTCGTTTCCGAAAAGAGAACAAGCGGGGAGATTTGCTCGTGCATGTCACAGTCGTCGTGCCCAATAGGCTCTCGCGCAAGGCCAAAAAGCTTGCCGAGGAGCTCAGCGAGGAAATCGGCGACGATGTTTCCAAGCGTCGTGCCCGACTTGCTCAATAGCCAGATATAAGTTTTTGCAATTGTATATTCCTTGTATACCCAGTTTCGATTTGATATGAACTAAGGCAAACCAAACCAGGGCGACAAAGGATGAAGTTTTCTTTTGCTTGCCCCACGGTACTCGCATGGCTGTTTGGGGTTTCCCCAATCAAGTCATGGTTAGAAAGGACCTGCAGACTATGCCAATTAAAATTCCCAACGCACTGCCCGCTACAGAGGTTCTCGAGAGCGAAAACATATTCGTCATGACCGAGACGCGCGCCATGACGCAGGATATTCGTCCTCTGCATGTGCTCCTCATCAATCTCATGCCCACGAAGATCACGACAGAGACGCAGATAGCACGTGTTCTCTCCAATTCGCCTTTGCAGGTAGAGCTCGAGCTCATGCAAATGAAAAGCCATGTGGCAAAGAATGTCTCGGAAGATCACATGCTTGCGTTTTACAAGACTTTCGACGAAGTACGCCAGTACAAATACGATGGCATGATTGTGACGGGTGCTCCCGTAGAAGATCTGGAGTTTGAGCAGGTCGATTACTGGGACGAGCTATGCGAGGTCATGGAATGGAGTAAGACGCACGTGACGAGCAGCTTCCATATCTGCTGGGGTGCTCAAGCCGCGTTGTACTACCACTACGGCATTCCAAAGTACAAGCTGCCTGAACGTCTGCACGGTGTCTACGAGCATACAATCGACCGGAGGTCATCCATGCTTATCCGCGGCGCGGACGATGTCTTCTGGGCGCCGCACTCTCGCAACACGGGCAATCGTCTCGAGGATATCGAGAAAGTTCCCGAAATCCGCGTCATCGCGACCTCGGAGGAAGCCGGCGTCTACGCGATGATGACGGATAACGGCAAGCAGGTCTTTATCACCGGGCATTCGGAATACGACCGTGATACGCTCGACGGGGAGTACCGCCGCGATCTGGATGCGGGCAAGAATCCCAATGTGCCTGTGAACTATTATCCCGACGACAATCCGGAAAACGCTCCCGTCAAGCGCTGGCGCGCCCACGCGAACCTGCTGTACAGCAACTGGCTCAACTACTATGTCTACCAGACGACACCGTATGACTTCATCACGGTAGGCTAGGAGGAGACCTCTGTACCGGATGAGTTGTGAAGAACATCATTCCCACTCATTATGCCGACTCATTTCTAATGAAATGATTCGCGTAAATTCCATGAGCCGTGCACTCTATTTGCACGTATACTAGAGGAGTGTTACGGCAACGATTCCTGTTAGGAAGGGGTTTCTTATGGAATTGAGAGAAAGCCAAACGTGGAAGAATCTCGAAACCGCATTTGCAGGCGAATCACAGGCTCACACCAAGTATCAGTACTATGCGAGCAAAGCCAAGAAAGATGGCTACGAGCAAATCGCCGAGCTGTTCCTCGAGACCTCGCGAAATGAGAAAGAACATGCGAAGATCTGGTTTAAGTACCTGCATGAAGGCGATGTGCCCGATACGGTGACGAACCTCAACGACGCTGCCGATGGCGAGAATTATGAGTGGACCGATATGTATGACGAGTTCGCGAAGACCGCCAAGGAAGAGGGCTTCGATGATATCGCTGCTCGTTTCGAGATGGTTGGCGCTGTCGAGAAGCACCATGAGGAAAGGTATCGCGCCCTTATCGACAATATCGAGACCGGCAAGGTGTTCAGTCGCGATGGCGATGCCATTTGGATCTGCCGCAACTGCGGTCATATCGTCATCGGCAAAGAGCCGCCCGAAATGTGCCCGGTATGCGCACATCCCAAGGCGTATTTCGAGCTTCAGGCCCAGAACTACTAGGAACGCCTCCACCGCCTGTTAGTTAGCTCATTTGAAGAGATGAGGAGCGCTGTCATGAAGAAGTGGCGCTGCAAGATCTGCGGATATATCTATGAAGGCGAAGAACCGCCTGAGGCCTGCCCGCTCTGCGGTGCCGGTCCTGAGGAGTTCGAACTCGTCGAAGACGAGTAGACTCACATGAGTTATGTGTGAAGAGGGGGGCGCTCAGAAGAGCGTCCCCTTTTGTCATCAATCCTGAGCGAGCGCATGGCATACCCGCTCATGCGCTCGCTGTCCGCTTCGTCTTAAGGCGCGGCAGCTGCGGGGCCCTCGCTCCTCACAGCTCGCGAAATCGCGGGCATGTCATGCGGGCTCGCCGCCCTCCGTTCATGATTACTCAAACATCGTGTGATACGCATTCTCGAATTCCCGGAATCCCTTCGGGGCGATATTCGTGCCATGTGCGCGAAGCGTGGTTCCGTCTTTGCGCGTAATCGTCAGGCCGAAGCTGTCGCCGTCGAGGACGTGCGGATTGCTTTCGTAGTATCCATCCCAGCTCTGTACATCGTGCGTCTCTACTTCACCACTGCTAGTCCTACGCTCGCCAAGAGCGCGGGAATACTACGCGCTGCTGAGCGGTTCCACTCACGTGCGCGTTCGGGCAAATCCTCCCATGGAATAAGATACGGGCTTGTCTTCAGCGTCACATCTTTAGTCAGGTCATATGTCCATCCCGCTGCCTTTCGCTCGGCAATCCAACGACGATGTTCCAGAATTGCCAGGCATTCCACTTCGCTTGTAGAAAGCGCATTGACCCGCTGGTCCGGATAACAGCTCCCGGCAGGCATCACTTCGTAGCCAAGCGTCTTCAGCTTTTCGGGAACACTGCGGATATGCTCTATGCTCGAGCGACGCAGGTCCTCTGGCTGATCAGAGAAGGCGGCGTATTCGCTTGGCGTGCCGCTCGACGCACGGTCTGCCGTATACCGCGCAAACGAAGCATGCGCGAGCTCGGTTATCACATCGTTGCTCTCGGTGTAGTTACCCATAACGACCTCGCTTAGCTCCTGCGCCAAAAGCGGTCTCACGCTCGACGGCCCATATACCGCGCAGACGATTGTGTTCCAGATAAGCTGCTCTTTGCTGATGAGCCATGAAGGAAGCGTTTCGTATCCTTCGGTTTCGTACGCCGGATGTTTTTCGCGATCGGTGCTTACCATTGTAACAAGCTCCGGAATCTGGCGGGCGGTATACGGGTTTTGCTCGGTCGAGATATCACGTCCGTAGAGATCGATTGATTCGCGGTACGAATCGATAAAGTACCTGCAAGCTGCATCGCCAAACCCATCGCGGACAAATTGGGCGTTCATATGATTCGCGATCGTCATCATGACGTCAGCATCGTTCCACCAATCGCCGCGCACTAGAGAAATTGCGTCCTGCATACACCAGGCGGGAAGCACTGCGAACAGGGCATCGAGAGATCCGGTTGCCCCCAACTCATCGTACACGCGAGCTTCGGCTTCCATATCGTCGATGATTTCGTGTAGCTGCATTGCATTCTCAGGAGTTTCACGCTCTGCAATTTCGCTTGCCATACGCCTGAATTCGGGGACTGGCCCTCGACCTGATCCCAAGCGCCCGCTTGTTGCAAACGGTGGACAGAAACGCTCGAATGTTTCGATCACTTCCTTCGAAGTCAATGTATTTAACTTGAGCGTGTGTGTATTCCACACGGCGATGGCTTTCAGAAGCGCTTGAGCATCGTCTGCATTGGAGCACGCGTGCACGATACGGTTCTCATATGCATCGAGCCAATAGTTTGCATTGAAGAGCAGGCGATCGACAGAAGACTGCGTCCCGCGACGAATCCCCGCCCGATCTGAGGACTCGGCACGAACTGCAGCCTCGCTCTCTTGCAAGACAGTGGAGTAGTAGCTTTGATATGCGCAAATCGCGAGCTTGACGATTTCGATAGGCTTGAGGCTGCGTCGTTCAAGCTCACGCTCTATAGCGAAAGTTACTGCTGCAGCTGCGCTTTTGGGACGCGGTTTTGGCTTCGTCATCTTGCTTGCCTTTCATCGTGCATGGCATCTGCAAAACAGTATCGTATTCGCATGCCCGCGTCATTGGGCAACCGAATCGAGTATTTCATGCGCCTGTGTGACGAGCTCGCTTAAGGTGTGTATTCGAGCATGTGTATTCACATTGATGATTATATCCTGCACATCGCAGAATTAGACGGCTGGATGTAACAGCTCTGTAAGAGAAAGCCCTAGACCCGATGCAATACGCTCGAGAGTTGCAAGCGTGGGATTGCCGGCGCCCGATTCAATGCGGTTGAGTGTCACCCGGTCGAGTTCGAGCATGAGGGCGAATTGTCTTTGCGAAAGCCCTGCTTCTGCGCGCAAGGCGGCAATACGAACGCCAAGCTTCTTTCGGAATTCAGCGTTGTGCGCATCAATGCTTATCTCACGGTTTGTCTTTGGCGTTTCGTTTTTCATAACGTCAACAGCGTATTGCCCACCTATTGGGCAATGGCTGGATATACCCAACCATTTGATAGTAGAATAAGAGCCCTGCAGGTTGCCCAATTGGAGGGAGGGCTTCCAGTTAGCATTTTTGCAGCAAGAACAATTGGCTACCTAAGGAGGAAACGATGGCTCCAGAAGAGAAAAAGGATGCAAGTCTTGCTGCCGTTCAGAATAATACGTCTTCAACGTCTGGCGATGACAGAGCGTTTCTTGAAAACTGGTCGCTTTCCTTGGGCTTCTTTCTTCTCGGAATACTATGTGGTGCGGCATTTGGTCGCTTGTCCGGATATGCCGCATTCCTGTGGATTGTCGATTTGATCATTGTTCTTGTCTATGCTCTCTGGGTATATCCCTCGCTTTTCACAAATAAGCCCGTATTGAAATCCAGGGGAGCCGTCTCGTTTTTAAATGGGCTTGTAGGTGGCATTATCTTTGGTGCGATATGGAGTTCGAACCTCACAAAGAGACATCGGGGAATATCTCACTATGTCTGCGTTTCGCTTCTTGGCCTTGCCGCTATCGTCTTCTTCTGCATTTTTCTTATGGGGTACGGTGGTTCAAATGTGGCAACAAGCACCGGGCCCTCATCTGTTCCGAGCAAGTCTTCATCTGCTCAAAACGTCAATATCGATAGTAGCTATGTCGGGACATGGAAAGTTGAGTTTTTTATCCCTGACGCCACAAATCCAAGAGACGGCCTTACTGCCAATGAAGCGCAGATGAACGATGAGATCGTCATAGCATCAAACGGCAATATGGTGTTCAAGCTTGATCATGGTAGCGGCATATCGAATTTCGATATGTACCTGAAGAAAGCGGATCCTGACGAAGGATTCTACGTTGTCGAAAAACAAACTGGCGAGACTGTGGGTTATATTCTCGGTTTTTTTGACTCCCAAGATTCACCCCCGTACATACTTTTTTCTACTAGCACGAAAGAGAATCCGAATGCATCTGCATGGATTTTCTACAGAGTCTAAACCTGCATCAGGACGATTATCTCTGTGTCAATTTCAAAGGAGGACGTGAATTATGGTTTGGTTAATGGCCGATAAAAAACACAGGAATGCGATTGCTGTAATCACTGTGTTTCTGCTTGCGCTTCTATCCATCGCGCTTATCGCTTGCTTCTGCGGTTGCTCGGGAAAATCGAGTTCGTCGGGAACGGCGAAGCAGGGAACGGCGAGACAGGCAACGGTAAACGGGCATCCGGTTTCGGAATACAACGCCGATGTTGATAATTTAAGCAGAATTCTCTCCAGAGCAAGAAGCCTCGATCATCAAATCGACAGTATGGGCAATCCGGATAACTTCACACGCCAATCCCAGGTAGATCAGTACAACAGCCTGGTCGATGAATACAATTCGTATGCAGATCAGTATCGTTCTGCAGTGCAGGAGTTCAATAAGAAGTACGCAGCAAACGCCGAAGGGGCCGCAGGTCGTTCGACCGACCCCGACAATATTCAGTTGCCACCGAAAAAGTAAGAGCTTTCCACTTTTTGCTGCTGGAGAGTCAGCAAAGGCGAAAAATGCGTGCATCGATCGAAAAGCGGTTCGGGCCAAGGAAAGCATCCCTTCGCATCGCATCATTTGATACAGTATCGGCAGTATGAATCTTGTGGAACTGACATCTATCGACGACCCCGCGCTCGACGTGTACATGCGCTTAACAGAGGCGCAGCTCAGAAACCGGCTCGAGCCCGAAAAGGGCATCTTCATTGCGGAATCTCCCAAGGTGATCGCGCGTGCACTCGATGCGGGGATGACCCCGATCTCGCTTTTGATGGAGCGTACGCATCTCGAGGAATGCGCAACGCTCATCGAGCACTGCGGAGATGTGCCCGTGTATACGGGTCCTTCCCAGATGCTCGAGGAACTTACGGGCTTCAAGCTCACGCGCGGTGTGCTCTGCGCCATGCGCAGGCCGCAGCTGCCGAGCGTCGAAGAGCTGCTTGCCGACACACGCAGGGTGGCGGTGCTCGAAGGCATCGTGGATCATACGAACGTCGGGGCAATTTTCCGCTCAGCGGCAGCTCTCGGCGTCGATGCCGTTCTCGTGACGCCGACCTGCTGCGATCCGCTCTACCGAAGGGCTGTGCGTGTTTCCATGGGCACGGTGTTCCAGATTCCGTGGACGCGCATCGGCGAATCGTTGCACGACTGGCCGCAAGCGGGCTTGAAGCAGCTCAACGAGCTCGGCTTCAAGACAGCTGCGTTTGCCTTGACGGACGATTCCGTATCCCTCAAAGACCCGCCTCTTAACGCGGAAGAGAAGCTTGCGATGGTTTTCGGGACAGAAGGCGACGGGCTATCACGAAAGACCATTGCGGGCTGCGATTACACGGTGCGTATCCCGATGGCCCATGGCGTCGATTCGCTCAACGTGGCCGCTGCGAGCGCCGTCGTGTTCTGGCAGCTTTGTGGATAAGGGAATCACATGGGATCACTCGATGGCAAGACGCTTGTCATTAACGGCGGCGGCAAGGAGAAAAGCATAGGCTACGGCGCGGCGCGTGCCTTTGCGCGCGAGGGCGCGAACATCTGCATCGCCGGCACGAGCAGAAGCAAGCTCAGGGCTTCGCGCGAACTCGAAGATGAGTTTGGCGTGCGCGTATTGACCCAGTACGTGAGTGAGCCGAGCGCACGCGAGATCGAAAACGCCGTTGCAGCGTTTGCGGACGGATTTGGGACTATTGATGTACTCATCTGCTGTTTGCAGGCGGTGAAGGTGGGCGATCTTTTCGAACGCATGCTCGATACAGACCTGGAACATGCCGTCCAGACGGGACCGCTTGGGTACGCTCGCTGGATGCGTTCCTGCTTGCCGCATCTCAAGAAGACGCATGGCTGCGTTATCAACTTCGTCTCCGATGCCGCTCATGAAGGCCATGAGGGTCTTTCTGCGCTGGCGCTTGCAGACGATGCGGTGCGGGGCATGAGCCGCGTCGCCGCGCGTGAGTGGGAGCCATATGGTATCCGCGTGAATACGGTGAGCGCGACAGCGCTTACTTCCCAGCTCGACCGTTGGGCAAAGCAGTTCTCCCAGGATTACGATGAGCTTCGCGCGAAGGGCCGTCTGGATGGTCTTGTCGATGTCGTAGATGATGTTGGCGCCGCCTGCGTGCGCATTGCGAGAGGTATTGATTGCCCCGCATCGGGCGGACATGTCGTGATTCGCTAGCTGTTACATCTGGGCCTGAAGCGCACGAGGGCACGCGCCTACCGAGCGCTTCTGTCATCACTTCTGGCATCCTGACTTCCAACCAAAAGGGACACTTCTCCCTTTGACTGGCTGATGGCATGACATTCGCGTTTTGCCGTCACAGTTTGCGTGTACAATTGCTCCAGACGCCCAAGAGAAAGAGAGTCTGCCTGTGAAGTTCGTATCGTGGAATGTCAATGGCCTTCGCGCTGTTGCAAAGAAGGGTTTCGAGGATATTTTCCGCAGCTTCGATGCGGACATATTCGCCATCCAGGAGACCAAGCTGCAAGACGGGCAGAGCCCCATCGACTTTCCGGATTACCATGAATACTGGAGCTATGCAGAAAAGAAAGGCTATTCGGGCACGGCGGTGTTTTCCAAGCAAGAGCCGCTTTCCGTGACGCATGGCATTGGCGACAGCCGTTTCGATATCGAAGGTCGCAATGTGACGCTGGAATTCCCCGATTTCTTCTTCGTCGATGTCTACACGCCGAATGCCCAGCATGAGCTCGCGCGCATCGATTACCGCTGCGCGTTCGAGGACACGTTCAGAGAATATCTGGGCGGCCTCAAAGCGCAGAAAGGCGTCGTCGTCTGCGGTGATATGAACGTCGCGCACGAACCCATCGACCTTGCCCGTCCCAAGGAGAACGTCGGCAACGCCGGTTTTTCCGATGAAGAGCGCGGCAAATTCGACGAGCTTCTGCAAAGCGGCTTTATCGACACATTCAGATATAAATACCCGGATACGGGCGATGTGTACTCCTGGTGGAGTTATCGCATGAAGGCGCGCGATAGGAACGTCGGGTGGCGTATCGACTACTTCCTCGTGAGCGATTCACTCGAAGGCGCCATCGTGGATGCGGCGATTCACGGCGACGTCTTTGGCAGCGATCACTGCCCCGTGTCGTTGGAGCTCGATATCTAGCATGGATTCCTCGATGGACACGCTGTTCAGCGAAGTCGGCAACGAAACGCGTTTTGCCGCGGCGCCTCTTGCCGTGCGCATGCGCCCGCGCACGCTCAACGAGATCGTCGGGCAAGAAGAAATCGTCGGGCCCAACACCTGGCTTCGCCGCGCGATTGCAAACGATACCTTGTCCTCGGTGATTCTCTTTGGGCCGGCTGGCACAGGCAAGACCTCCATTGCGCATGTCATCGCCAACACGACCAATGCGGCCTTTGTCGAGGTGTCTGCCGTTTCGGGGACGGTCGCCGATTTGCGCCGCGAGATCAAGGCGGCAGAAGACCGTCTGACCATGCAGCAGCGCCGCACGATTCTCTTCATCGACGAGATTCACCGTTTCTCCCGTTCGCAACAAGACGCGCTTTTGCACGCCGTCGAAGACCGCGTGGTCATACTTATCGGCGCCACGACGGAAAACCCGTTTTTCGAGGTCAATTCTGCTCTCATCTCCCGTTCTCGCATCGTCGAGCTCAAACCCATTGGCAACCACGAAATCCGCATGCTCGTCAAGCGTGCGCTCGAAGACGAACGCGGGCTCAACAACGAGTACAGCATCAGCGAAGACGCGCTCAATGCCATTGTCATAACCGCTGGCGGAGATGCTCGCATGGCGCTTACGACGCTCGAGCTCGCAAGCGCGCTAGTCAAACCGGGCGAACAGATCGGCACCGAACAGGTGAGCGAGGCCACGCCGCACAGGCAGCTGCCCTACGATAAAGATGGCGACACCCACTACGATGTGATTTCCGCATTCATTAAATCCATGCGTGGGGGAGACCCGGACGCGGCCGTGTATTGGCTCGCTCGCATGATCGAGGGCGGGGAGGATCCGCGATTCATCGCGCGGCGTATTTTCAT
Organism: uncultured Coriobacteriaceae bacterium; assembly: GCA_902783925.1. Classification (GTDB taxonomy): domain Bacteria; phylum Actinomycetota; class Coriobacteriia; order Coriobacteriales; family QAMH01; genus QAMH01. Next base: position 5,945 of record CACZSV010000102.1, on the reverse strand, counting down.
CTTGGCAAGCGAAGACGTCGGTCTTGCCGATCCCCGTGCCATTACCATTGCCGCCGCGGCATTCAAGGCGGCGGAATCCATCGGGTATCCCGAGTGTCGTATCAACCTTGCAGAAGCCGCCATATACATGGCGCTTGCCCCCAAGTCGAATGCCGCGTATATGGCGATCGATGCCGCGTTGCGCGAAGTGCGCGAAGGTCCTGCCCGCAGCGTTCCCAACCATTTGAGAGATCGCCATCGTCCCGGTTCTGAGGCCTACGGCAAGTATCTGTATCCTCACGATTACCCAGGCGCATGGGTCGATCAGCAGTATCTTCCCGATGGGCTCGAACGCGGGTGCTTCTACAAGCCCACGCAATACGGCTGGGAGAAACTTCGCTTTCCTGACAAACCGGGTTCATGATGACATTTCGCCAAAAACAGGCTCTTGTATCTGGTATATGACGAAATCTGAGGTATCATCAATATTTAATGTATTGAAAGCAAATGAAGGGGATCATAATGTCAGACTTCCTCAACGGTTTCATGCCGATAGGTACTGCGATAATCGTTGTCTTGGCTATCGCCGCCCTCGCGTTTCTCGTGCTCATTTTGTACCGGGCGAGCAAAACCATGAAATCCGTGCAGAATATGGTCGAAGAGGCTGATAAGGAAATCACTCCGGTGATGAAGAAGGTCGATCCGATGGTCGATAAGGCCGAGCTCATGGTCGACACGCTCAATCTCGAGATGCTTCGCGTGGACGCGATTCTCGAAGACATGGAGCATGTCACCAACGTTGCCGGCAACGCTGCGAACACCGTCGACACCGTCACGTCTGCACCAGTTGACGCCGTGACTTCGATTGTCGGTTATATCCGAGGCAGCCTCGGCAACAAACGTAAACAGCAGATCAAGCAGGGTCGTGTCGTGTATCCCATCGCAGCGGGCAAACATACGCAGACTTCCGAGCAAGACAAGAACGCGGAAGCTCCCACCGCAGCGGCCGAAGCAGAAGAGCTCGCCGCTAAGGTGGCTGCAAAGCCTGAGGTCTCTGAGGCGCCCGAAGCTTCCAAAGCCGAAGAAGCCGCCGCAGGCTCGCAGGCAGACGTAGCTCAGGCGGCTGCTGAGTAAACCTGCATCTTGATGCTTTGCGGTGGAGAAACTCCACCGTTGCTTGCAGCGTGCTTTTGCGCGCTGCAAATTTCTATCTGTATGCTACGAAAAGGAGCATGATGTCATCAGTACCAACTAGCTCTGCGGAAATCCGCGAAGCGTACCTGAAGTTTTTCGAGGAAAAGGGCTGCCAGCGCTGGCCGTCTTCCTCTCTTGTCCCCGATGACCCCTCGCTGCTGCTCACGGTAGCCGGCATGGTTCAGTTCAAGCCGTACTTTTTGCAGCAAAAGCATCTCGACAGCCGTTATATCGGCACGACTACCGCGCAGAAATGCGTCCGTACCAACGATATAGATATCATTGGCACGGATGGTCGCCATCTTTCCTTCTTCGAAATGCTTGGCAACTTCAGCTTTGGCGAATACTTCAAAAAGGAGATGTGCGCCTGGGCATACGAGTTCTCCGTAGACGTGCTCAAGCTCGATCCCGAGAAGATTTACGTCACCATCTATGAGGAAGACGAGGAGACAGCTGCCATATGGCAAAAGGTCGGCATCCCGGCCGAACGCATCTCGCGTCTTGGCGCAGACGACAACTTCTGGGTCGCCGGACCCACGGGTCCTTGCGGTCCCTGCTCCGAGCTGTACTACGATCAGGGCGTCGAGGTCGGATGCGGCAAGCCCGACTGTGCGCCTGGCTGCGACTGCGACCGCTTCCTCGAGTACTGGAATCTCGTGTTCACGCAGTTCGACCGTCAGGAAGACGGCTCGATGGTTCCCCTGGAGAAGAAGAACATCGATACCGGCCTTGGCCTCGAGCGTATGGCCGCCATCATGCAGGGCGTGACTTCGAATTTCGATACCGATATCCTCCGCAATCTCATCGCGGTGGGCGAGCGTCTGAGCGGCAAGGTCTATGGCGTCGACGAGAAAGTCGACCTTTCGCTTCGCATCATGGCCGATCACGCGCGCGCCGTCATGTTCATGATTGGCGACGGCATCCTCCCCTCAAACGATGGTCGTGGCTATGTGCTGAGGCATTTGCTGCGCCGTGCCGTACGCCATGGTCTCCTACAGGGCATCGAAGGGCCGTTCATGACGGAGTTCCTCGACGCCATCTGCGATGAGATGGGCTCTGTGTATCCGGAGATCATCGAAAACAAGTCACTCATCGAGAAGATTCTCGTGTCCGAGGAAGAACGCTTCAACCGCACGATCGTCAACGGGCAACATTACCTCGAAGAAGCAGTCGATTCTCTCGAGGCGGGCTCAAGGCTCGACGGCGAGCAGGCGTTTGTCTTGCACGATACCTATGGGTTCCCCATCGAGCTCACCGCCGAGATTTGCGCAGAGAGCGGAATCGAGGTCGACATGGATGGCTTCGAGCGCGAGATGACCATTCAGCGCGAACGCGCTCGTGCCGCCCGTAACGACGAGGCATGGTCGGGCTTTGGCGACATCTTCACGCATATTCTCGACGTGCATGGTACGAGCGAGTTTGTGGGCTATAAGAACACCGAATGCGATGCGCGAATCATCGATATCATCGTTGATGGCAAAATCGTCGATGAGGCAAACGAAGGTGATGAAGTTGCCATCGTGCTCGACAAGACGCCGTTTTACGGCGAGATGGGCGGTCAGGTAGGCGATACCGGCACCATCTCGAACGAGCTCGGCAATGTTCAGATTACAGACACCACGCGTCCTGAAGAAGGCCTGCCCGTGCATCACGGAACGGTAAGCGCGGGAACCATCCACAAAGACGACGTGGTGAGCGCGGCGATTGACGTCGAGCGCCGCAACAAGATTGCGCGTAATCATACCGCCACGCACATTCTCCAGAAGGCGCTCTCCATTGTATTAGGAGACCATGTCAAGCAGGCGGGCTCTCTTGTTGCGCCGGACCGCCTGCGTTTTGATTTCACACATTTCGAGCCCATGCACCATGAGCAGATTCTCGAGGTCGAGCGCATCTGCAACGAGCTGATCATGGCCGATGAACCCGTGCTTGCATACGAGACGTCTCTTACCGCGGCACGCGAAGCGGGCGTGCTTGCGCTTTTCGGAGAGAAATACGGCGAGTTCGTACGCGTGGTCGAGGCCGGCACCTTCTCGAAGGAGCTCTGCGGAGGCACGCATGTGGGTCGTACAAGCGAAATCGGTCTTTTCAAGATCGTGCAGGAAACCTCCATCGGTGCGAATACGCGTCGTGTCGAGGCGGTCACGAGCTTCGCGGCCTACGAATACATGTCCGGAATGGAAGAAGAGCTCCGCGAGACGGCGCGTTTCCTCAAGGTGCCCCCGCTTGATGTTTCCGAACGCGTGGCGAAGATGCAAGAGCGCATCGATGAGCTTGAGGGTATCCACCGACGCCGTATGAAAGCTGCTGCGGAGGGAAGCGTTTCGGATTACCTCAAGTCTGCAATCAAAGTCGACGGATACAATCTCGTCATCGCCGATTTGCAGGAGGCCGTAGCTCAGGGAATGCGTGAGACCTGGGATATCGTCAAACAGCGCAGCGGTGCCGAGGGCGTTGCGGTTATCCTGTTCGCCCGTAAGGCGGAGGTGGGCACTCCGCTCATGCTCGCCGCGGGCAATGAGAAGGCAGTTGAAGCCGGTTTCAACGCTAACGATGTCATTAAGCAAATCGCCCCGATTATCGGTGGTGGCGGCGGCGGCAAGCCGAACATGGCGCAGGCCGGTGGCAAAAACGCCGATGCAATCCCCGACGCCATCAAGGCCGCTCAAGAGCTTTTTGAGGCGTAGCGAAGAAAAGGCGGACTGTCGTGCTCGACACGGCAGTCCGCCTTGTATTTGAGGGAACATGCGTGTCATCGGTTTAGACATAGGCGAAAAACGCATCGGCGTCGCATTTTGCGATACGAAGAGCTCGGTGAGCGTGCCGCTTAAGGTCATACCCGCTCATGAGGTTATGGAGAATTCTCGTGCGTGGCGAATGCTGCTCGAGGATAACGAGCCCGAACTCCTTGTTTGCGGTCTTCCCAAATCGATGAGTGGCGCGCATGGCAAACAGGCGGCGCGCATAAAGAACGTTGCTGAACGTATTGCGCAAACAGCGCAGCTTCCCGTCGAGTTTTTCGATGAGCGTTTGAGCAGCGCCGAGGCGAAGCGCTATTTGCGCGAGCAGGGTTTGAGCGAACGGGAGATGCGCGGTAAGCTAGATAGCGTTGCCGCTTCGCTCATTTTGGAAAGCTGGCTTTCACGTCAGAATGACGGGCATCATGCATAGGGACATGTCTCTATGCGCCTGCCGACGCAGGCAGAAATTTTGATAGGCGGGAGATTGTCATGGCAAAAGGTGCGCATTCGGCATCTTCTGATAACAGGCAAAGACAGCGTAAAGTCGCGCCGGAACACTCGCGTGCAGGCGCCTCAGGCGCCATTCCCGCATCGTCGAGCGCACAGTCGGGACGCGCCACGCCGCAGAGCGCGCGTACGCGTGCGGATTATGCGAAGTCGGGGTATTCCAGCCGCAAGAAAGGCCCTAACAAGCTCCTCATCATCGCGATAGTCGCTGCCGTACTCCTCGTGGGAATTGTGATATTTGCCGTGAGTCAATGCTCGGGGAGTGGGTCTGGCAAAGTCAGGCAGGGTGAGCAGATTGTCGTGAAGGTCGAGCCGGGTGCTGCGACAAAGCATATCGCTACGGAGCTGCAGGAATCGGGCGTTATCGCATCTGCAGACGAATTCAGCAAGCGCGTCGACAAGCTCGGTCATTCGGCCAGCTTGCAATCGGGTACGTATATCATCACCGGCGGGGAGGATCTCGATGTCATTATTCGCATGATGACAAATGGAGAAACGGGGTATCTTCTCACCATCCCCGAAGGTTACACGATCAAGCAGATAGCCGCGCAGGTTGAGAAAACCTGCGGCATTAGCGCCGACGAGTTCTATGCGCTCACGCAGAAGGCGTCTCAGTATGTGAACGAGTACCCGTTCTTGAGCGGGGTGTACAACGATTCCATGGAAGGATTCCTGTATCCCGATACCTATCGCATCGACGTCGGGGCGAGTGCCGATGACGTTGTGAGGACCATGCTCGACCAGTTTGGCGGACGCATTCAGCAAGTCGACATGAGCTATGCCGCGAGCAAGAATCTCACCCTTTACGATGTGGTGACGCTTGCTTCTATTGTCGAAAAAGAATACCGCCATGAAAGCGACAAGGCTCCCATCGCTGCCGTGTTCTACAATCGCCTGCGCGAAGGCATCACGCTCGGCAGCGATGTGACCACGTATTATGCCGTGGGTAAAGAGCTCACAGAGGAGCTTACGAACGAAGACCTTGCAAGCGATAGTCCATACAATACGCGAAACCCAAGCCATTATGGGCTGCCCGCGGGGCCAATCTGCAATCCGTCTGTATCGACCATCAATGCTGCGGCGAATCCCGCGCAGGTCGACTATCTGTACTTCTTCTATTCGAACAAAGAAGGCAAAACCATGTTCTTTGCAAACGAACCTGAGTTCTCTGCCGCGTGGGCCCAATACGGTGACTAATGCTTGCAATTGCGCCGGATAGATACTGTCAAAGCGTGCTCGATATCGACGCTCGCGATCTCGTGAATTCGCGTATCCGTGGAGTATTGCTCGACCTTGACAACACCTTGCTTGCTCGTGGAGCTTTTGAGGTTGCACCAGAGATTAAAGATTGGGTGCAAAACCTAAAGGATTGCGGGATCAAGGTCGCGATTATTTCGAATACTGATAGCGAACGTTGCGTTCGGGTGGCAGATGATTTGGGTCTGGCTCTCGAGCGTAACGCCTTCAAGCCGTTCGTCGGCGGCTTCGTGAGCATCTGCGCAAAGCTGGGTCTTGCATGCAGTG
>CACZSV010000101.1 GCA_902783925.1 uncultured Coriobacteriaceae bacterium | reverse complement strand
GTGCACGGCCGCAGCCGGACGGTCCGCACACCTTTGCTCCCAGGGGAAGAAGGTGAACGGCTCCGATAGAGAGGCCCGGCGCACCTTCGGCCGAGACAGCAGAAGGTGCACGTCCCGGGCGCTGGAATCCATGCACCTTTGGCCGGAATCCCAAAAGGTGTACGGACGTGCTGTGGGACACAGCCCCGCACCCCGCTCAGCCCCTCCATGCTCCCACAACCTGTGTCGAAGTGCGCCTGTTGCCTCACACCTCTCTATGCTGAATATTCGCGTATACTTGAACCTGCAAAAAATCGGTGCATGCATCTAGGCAATGCCTGCTCTATCGGTATAAATGGCGGACTTGATGGCTTCGGCAACTCAGGGTTATTCAACGCGACGAATATCTCAATCTGGCGAGTTTCTCGTCTTTGGCGGGACGGTCGAAGCGCGACTCCTATGTGAATGGCTGTCTGCGCGCAACACCTGCAAGGTCACTGTCTGCTGTGTAACAAAATACGGTGGCGAACTGGTCGAAGGGCTTGCAAACGTGGAGGTGCTCGTAGGCGCGCTCGATGACGAGCAAAAGAATCGCCTCATCGCCACCCATGCATACGACTGCATCGTCGATGCAACGCATCCGTATGCGACCCACGTCACCCATAGCATCGAAGAGCTTGCTCGCGCTCATGGCATTTCCCATGTGCGCCTTTTGCGCAAGGAGAATGAAGCGCAGGATTGCACGCTCGTGCATAGCATGGAAGAGGCAGCTGAACTCCTCGAAAAGCGTTCGGGAAATATCTTGCTCACCACCGGCAGCAAAGATCTCGCGACATTCGTCAATGCGATCCCGGATTTCGAGCAGCGCATCTACGCGCGCGTTCTCCCACTCGAGTCATCTATCAGCAATGCGACTGACCTGGGAATATCCACGGGGCATATCATCGCGATGAAGGGCCCGTTTTCCGCGGAGCTCAATTGCGCGCTCATTCACGAATACGATATCAAGGTACTCGTCACGAAGGCATCCGGCACAGCGGGCGGTTTCGAGGAAAAGCTCGAGGCGGCCAAGCGATGCAGATGCGAACTTGTCGTCGTGAGCCGCCCGGTGCAAGAATCGGGACTCGACCTCGAAGAGGTAAAAGACTATTTGGAGAGCGAATATGGTGCATAAGGTGTATCTCATCGGTGCCGGTATGGGCAATCCCGACACCTTGACCGTTGCTGCACACAAGGCAATACAAACGGCGGGCCTGCTCATAGGCGCTCCTCGTCTGCTCGAGCCATTCGAGACGCTGCCGGCAAAGAAACTTGATCTGATTAGAAGCGATGAGATTGTCGAGGCCCTGCGGGATTCAGAAGCCGAGACGGCATGTGTACTCCTATCGGGCGACCTTGGATTTTATAGCGGAGCCACGCCGCTCCGTGACAGGCTCAGAGATTTCGAGCTTGTCTCGATCCCTGGCATTTCCTCGCTCGTGTATTTCTGCTCTCAAATTGGGACTACCTGGCAGGACGCCCATTTGCTCAGCGCCCACGGACGCGATTGCAATATCGTCGGCGAGCTGCAATCTCATGCCAAGTGCTTTCTTTTGACGGGAGGCGCGACGAAGGTCGTCGATGTGTGCCGCGAGCTCGATGCCGCGGGTCTTGGTGATTTGCATGTGTATGTAGGGGAGCGGCTCTCGTACGAAGACGAGCGAATCGAGAGCGGCATCGTGCGGGACTTTCTCGAGACAGACTTTGCGGATCTAAGCGTCATGCTCGTGGAAAACGAGCGGCCGGTTGTGCGTGAGACGCAGGCGCCATCTCTGGGCGATGATGCATTCATCCGCGGCGATGCTCCCATGACTAAAGAAGAGGTGCGTGAACTCGCGGTCTCGAAGCTTCGGGTGCGCTCGGACGATACTATCTGGGACGTCGGAGCGGGAACAGGGTCGGTTTCCGTCGAGCTTGCGCTTGCGGCGCATGCAGGAAGCGTCTACGCAATTGAAAAAAACGCCAACGCTGCCACGCTGCTTCACAAAAACAAAGAGCGCTTCGGTGTGACGAATCTACACATCATCGAGGGAAACGCCCCGGATGCCTTCGTCGGCCTTCCGGCGCCGACCAGGGTTTTCATCGGAGGTTCATCGGGAAACCTTGCGTCGATAATCGAAGCTGCCTCTGCGATGGGGAGCCTTGAGCGCGTATGCATAACGGCGATCACGCTCGAAACCTTGAGCGAGGCGCTCGACGCAATCGAACGGTTTTCGCTGACAGACGTTGACATCGTCCAGCTGTCGGTTGCCAGGGCAAAGAGCGTGGCGAGCTATCACATGATGATGGCGAACAACCCCATCTTCCTCATCAGCGCGAACATGGCCCTTGCGGAAGGTGACGACGCATGATGCAAAGCGCTCCGCGGCTGCTCATAGCAGCAACTGCTTCGAATAGCGGAAAGACGACCTTTACCTGCGGTTTGCTTCGTGCGCTCGTCCTGCGTGGCATCAAGGCCGCTGCGTGCAAATGCGGTCCCGATTACATCGACCCGATGTTTCACCGCAAGGTCATCGGCGCGCAGTCTCGCAATCTCGACCTGTTCTTTTCTTCTGCAGATGACGTGAGGCGTCTTATTGCGAACGGGGCGCGGCAAAACGACGTTACGGTTATCGAGGGCGTCATGGGCTACTATGACGGCATCGCGGTGAGCGACGCCGCTTCTGCGTGGGACCTCTGCGCGCAGACGCAAACGCCCGCGGTTCTGGTGATCAATGCTCGCGGACGTGCTCGCTCCATTGCCGCCGAGATTGCGGGCTTTGCTCGTTTTAGAGATCCGAGCATGGTCGCCGGCGTTGTGCTCAACCGAGTATCCGCATCGTTATTCCCCCGTCTCAAAGAGCTCATCGAGCAAGAGACAGGGCTTTCCGTGTTCGGGTACCTGCCTGTGCTCGAGGACGCAACGCTCGAGAGCAGGCATCTCGGGCTTGTCACCGCAGACGAAGTTGTAGATTTGCAGGCTCGTCTCGACACGGTCGCGAAAACAATCGAGCAGACGGTCGATATTGGCGCCCTGCTCGAGCTTGCCAGTGCTGCTGCTCCGATCGCATATGAGAGGCGAAAGCTGTCTGCCGTGTGCGGTCCACAGGATGCTCCGCGCATTGCCGTGGCACGAGACGATGCTTTTTGCTTCTATTACGACGATGCCCTGGCGACGCTCGAGGATCTGGGAGCGGAGCTGGTCGAGTTCTCGCCGCTTGCAGATGAGAGGCTGCCCGAGGGTATCGGCGGCCTCTACATTGGCGGGGGGTATCCCGAACTGTACGCGATGCAGCTCAGCGGTAACGAACGTATGCGTGCATGTCTGGCCGATTGCATTCGCAGCGGCATGCCCACCATTGCGGAATGCGGCGGCTTCATGTATTTACACGAAGAGCTTGAAGACAAGGCGGGGCGGGCATGGTCCATGCTTGGCATCGTTGAGGGCCGCTCGTACAAGACGCCGCGTCTGGGCAGATTCGGGTACGTGACGCTTACGGCGCAAGAAGATGGGCTGCTCGCCTGCCAGGGCGAGACGCTGCGTGCGCACGAGTTTCATTACTGGGACAGCACACGGGCGGGCAATGCGTTTTTGGCGGAAAAGCCGCAGTCGTCAAGATCGTGGGAATGCGGCATTGTCACCCCTTCGCTGTATGCGGGCTACCCCCATCTCTTTCTCTATTCCGAGCCGCAGGCGGCAGAGCGCTTCGTGCGCGCGTGCGCGCGCTATTCTTGCGCTGCCGGGGCAAAGGCGTAAAGAGGCGCGGCATGGTGTATCACCTTATCGCGCTCATCGCGGGCTTTTTGCTCGACTTGCTTCTTGGGGACCCCTATTGGATGCCGCATCCTATTCGGCTCATAGGCCGCTTCGTCTCTGCAATCGAGCGCGTGCTCTACAAGGAAGGCGCATCCGCAAGCTCGATGCGCTGGCGTGGAGCTGCGCTCGTTATCATCGTGACTGGCATGTCGACTGCATGCGCAGTCGCGCTCATATGGGCATGCTCTATGGTCAATGTATGGCTTGCCACGGCGGTCGAGAGCGTTATCTGCTATCAGATGCTCGCGACCAAGCAGCTCAAGGTTGAGAGCATGAAGGTTCACGACGCGCTCGTCGCAGGGTCTCTCGACCAGGCGCGCACAAACGTGGGCATGATCGTGGGCCGCGATACGGCAGACCTCGATGAATCCGAGGTAGCGCAGGCGGCGGTCGAGACCGTGGCAGAAAACGCGTCCGATGGCGTCATCGCGCCGCTGCTGTTCATGGCCGTGTTCGGGGCGGCCGGTGGCGTTTTCTACAAATCTGTGAACACGATGGATTCCATGGTGGGCTACAAGAATGATCGCTACCGTCACTTTGGAACCGTGGCGGCACGTCTCGATGACGTGCTTAACTGGATTCCTGCGCGCGTTTCGGGCGTGCTGATGTGCCTTGCGGCGGCGCCCGTGCGCTTAGATGCCGCAGGCGCATGGCGCATTTTCAAACGCGATAGGAAAAAGCACGCGTCGCCCAATTCCGCCTACACGGAAGCGGCGTGTGCGGGCGCCCTCGGGGTGCAGCTGGGCGGCAGTCATTATTATTTTGGCAAGCTTGTCGAAAAACCAACAATCGGCGACGCCCTGCGCCCGATTTGCGCGCAAGACATCGTACGCGCCAATAGGCTGCTGTATATGACCGCGTTTTTCGGTCTCGTGCTGTGTTCATGCATAGCGTGGTGCGTTATGCTCTGCGCGGGGGTGTTTGCATGAGGCGTTTCGAACATGGCGGAGATATCTATTCGCATAGGGATATAACTGATTTTTCGGCGAATCTTAATCCGCTTGGGATGCCGCAGGCCGTGCGAGAGACGCTCGGCAAGAACATCGATGTGTTCGAAGCGTATCCAGACACGCAATCGCGCGAGCTTGCGCAGGCCATTGCTCGAGCAGAAGGGCTGCGTGCTTCCCAGGTTTTATGCACGGCGGGCGCAAGCGACCTCTTCGAGCGCATCGCGCAGGTCGCATGTGCGAAGAAGGCGCTGGTGGCATCTCCTTGCTATTCGGGCTACGAGCAGGCGCTCGAGAAAAGCGGCACGCAGATTATCAGGCATCTTCTCGATGACAACGAAGACTACGTGCTCACGCGTGCGTTTCTTGCGATGATGACCGAAGATGTCTCGCTCGTGTTCATTGCGAACCCAAATAACCCGACCGGTCTTACCGTCGATGATGAGTTGATAGAAGAGATACTCGAACGTGCGCAGCGAATCGGTGCACGTGTCGTGCTCGATGAGAGCTTTATCGATTTCACGGATGCAAAAAGCTTCGTCGCCCGGGTAGAACACTGCCCGCAGCTGATCATCGCGAAGTCGTATACGAAGATCTACGCGATTGCTGGCCTGCGACTGGGCTTTGGCGCATGCTCGGACGAGGAATTCATGGGCTTGCTGCGCGGGGCCGGCCAGCCCTGGGCCGTATCGACGCCGGCGCAGCTCGCCGGTGTTGCGGCTCTGAGTGATGCGGAGTACGTGGATGCGAGTCGTGAATACGTGCGTTCTGCGCGTGTCGGGCTCAAGGGGGAGCTTGAGGCGATGGGTCTTCGCGTGATCGACGGAAAAGCGAACTACCTCATGTTCCGGTATCCAGATGAATTGTATGGTCCCATGCTCGAGCGGGGCTTGCTCATTCGCAGCTGCGGAAACTACGACGGCCTCGACAGCACGTGGTATCGCGTCGCGGTTCGTACACCCGAGGAAAACGCGCGCCTTATCTCGGCGTTGAAGGAGGAATGCTTGTGACGGCGAAATCGCTTATGGTGCAAGGCACGATGTCGGGTGCGGGCAAGAGTCTGCTTGTGGCGGGTCTTTGCCGCGTGTTTGCTCAGGACGGCTACAAAGTCGCTCCCTTCAAATCGCAGAACATGGCGCTTAACTCCGCTATAACGGCCGACGGGTTCGAGATGGGCCGCGCTCAGGTCGTGCAAGCCGAAGCAGCGGGCATCGAACCCGACGTGGCGATGAACCCCATCTTGCTCAAGCCGACGACGGACACGGGAAGCCAGGTTATCGTCAACGGCAAGCCCATCGGCACGATGGCCGCGCGTGATTACTTTGCGTTCAAGCACGAGCTCGTGGGTGACATCATGCAGGCGTATGAAAAGCTCGCCGCCGAATACGACATCATCGTGATCGAGGGCGCGGGTTCTCCTGCGGAAATCAACCTTAAAGAAGACGACATCGTCAATATGGGAATGGCCAAGATGGCCGCAGCTCCCGTGCTTTTGGCGGGGGACATAGACCGAGGAGGTGTGTTCGCCCAGCTCATTGGCACGCTCATGCTGCTTGACGAAGATGAGCGTGCGATGGTCAAAGGCACCGTCGTCAATAAATTCCGCGGCGATAAGACTATCCTCGACCCGGGGCTTGATATTCTGCGCGAGCGCACGGGGATTCCCGTGGCCGGCGTGATACCTTACGCGGATGTGGACATTGACGACGAAGATAGCATGTCGGAACGATTCTCCGTGTACGATGAAGCTGCGCTTGTTGACATTGCGATTATCCGTTTGCCCAAAGTATCCAATTTCACCGATTTCATCGCGCTTGAAGCGATCGACGGCGTTGGCATTCGCTATGTCGGGCGCGCAAACGAGCTGGGAAACCCCGACCTCATCATCGTTCCGGGAACCAAATCGACGATGGCCGACCTTCGCTGGATGCGGCAAAACGGCATCGAGGCCCGCATTCTCAAGTGCGCGCATGCCGGCACGCCGATCATCGGCATCTGTGGCGGATATCAGATGCTCGGAAAGTTGGTATGCGATCCACATGGTGTCGAAGGTGGGGGAGAGCTGGCGGGCATGGGACTGCTTCCGAGCACCGCGGTGTTCGACGCCGAAAAGCGAACAGTTCGCGTGGGCGGCACCATAGGAGAGCTCGAAGGACCGCTGCGTGCGCTGAGCGGCACGCGTATCGAAGGCTACGAGATTCATATGGGCAAAAGCGAGCTGAGCGGGGGACGCGCGTTTTCTAATCTCGCAGACGCGAATGGATCTTGTCGCGATGACGGCTGCAATGTGAAGAACGTCTACGGCAGCTATGTGCACGGCCTGTTCGATAGTGCTGAGTGCAATGCGGCGCTCGTCTCCGCGCTGCTCGAGCGCAAGGGGCTCGATTCGAAGCAGATAAGCTCAATAGACATGCACACGTACAAAGAACAGCAGTACAACATACTCGCGGATGTGATTCGCCAAAACATGGACATGGAGTTGGTGTATCGCATCGTGAGAGAAGGACTCTAGAGCACCGTTTTCAATTGGAGGGCAGGTCACTCACGCGAGAACGTGCGCTCCACGTTTGGTTCGTATGTGTCCATACGGGAAGGCTTCTTATTCATGAGATAGCTTTCTTTCGGCGTCTTCTGCAATCTCGTCGGCGATTGTGAATGCAAAAACGCAGCAGCCTTCGACGGGGGATGGCTCAACGGTGAAATCGAGCCTGTGGCCCGTTTCAGGGCTATAGATAATGTCGTGCGATGTCTTGTTATCAACTACGGCCTTCTGGACGTAAGAAAACCATTCATCGCTTGCGTTCTCGTCGATGTCGAGAAATGATCGACCCGCAATGCCCTCCTGTTCGTAGCCGCCCCATTCGCAATATTTTTTGTTCGCATAGACGTATCTGACGTCGATGACCCTCTCGCCTGTCTCGTCGAATACGGCGCAAAAAACTGCGTAAGCAACCGGTACGTCTCCGTACACTCCGAGCCCGACGCCGAATGTTGTTGGACCAGCGGCCACCATGAATGCTCTTGCGGCAGGTGACACCGCGACGGGTTTCACCCGGAAGTGCAATCCAGTGCCATATTCCAAATGGCTTGCAATTGGTACCCAGCTTTCGCTTGCAGAACAGCGCTCGACAGCCCGCAAGAATTCCTCATCGAGCTTCTGCAAGGTGGGGTTGGCTTGCAGGTATGAGGCCTCAGATGCAAACAAGCCTACTTGCGCAAGGAAGGTTCTATAGGAACTATTTGCCCGCAGGACGCGCCACGAGCCCGCTCGTTGCTCGATAACGCCAGCGGGGAATTCACGCCATACCCCATCAAAGGCCTCGTTAAGGTCCCCTTTGGCAAGTTGAATGAGGTTGACCTTGGATACTGCGTTCCAGTATTTGGCTTCCGCCATGTCTTCTCTTTGTATGCCGACGCCATCGACGAAACGCTTCATGACCACCGTCAGCGGCAGCGGGCGCGAGTAAAGATAGCCTTGCATCATGCCGCAGCCGGCATCCTCGACATGCTCGGCCTGTTCTGCCGTTTCGATTCCCTCTGCAAGCACGCCGATGCCGAGCTGCGTCGCCACCTGCACGATGCCGACGACGACTTTCTGCGCCCTGTCATTGGCAATGTCTTCTATGAGACCCATATCGAGCTTCACGAGGTCGAAATCGAATCTCTGCAGGGTGCTCAGTGATGAAAACCCGCTGCCAAAATCGTCCATCCAAACCTCGAAGTCCAGTGCACGCAGCGCATCTACCTGCTGTTTGAATGCAATCGGGTCTTCGGATGCGGCAGATTCGGTGAACTCGACCCTTAGAAGGCTGTGTGGTATGCCGAGCGCGTCGACACGCGCGCGGACTTCTTCTGCGATGTCGAGCTTTGCAAAATCGCGCTGGGAGATGTTGACGGAGACGGGCGCAAGCCCGATGCCCTGCTTGCGTTTTTCGACGAGGTCGGCCAGCACGCAATCGACCATGTGCATGTCAATCTTGTACAGCAAGCCTGCCTCTTCGATTACAGGAATGAACATGTCGGGCACGAGCATGCCGTATTCGGGGTCGTCCCAACGCGCGAGGGCTTCCTCACCGCAGAGCTCTCCTGTGGCGGAGCGAACGATTGCCTGGTAGTGTGGACGTATCCAGCCTTCGCTAATGGCCTTTCCCACGTGCTCAAGCACATGGATTCGCAATTCCGCTTGCTCGCGCAGGACGTCGTCGAACCATGTGACATGCGACTGCCACGTCTTGCGATCGAGGTCGCAGGCAATTCTGGCTCTGTCAACGCCAACGGCTTCTATGTCTTCCCCCTTGTCGAGTGCATAAGCACCAGCACGTACGGGTAGCGTCTTTATCTCATAAACCTGCTCGAGGTCTGCGAACAGGTTATCGAGCAAGCGCGATGCATCCGTCTCCGCTGCAAACGCGTAGAAATGGTCCTCGCCGAACCGTGCGCACGTGTTTTTGCCAAAGCGGTCTTCGAGCAGGCGGGCGAACAGACGGAGCAAATCGTCGCCAGTTTTTCTACTGTAGCGCGCGTTGTAGATTTTGAGACCAATGAGGTCGAGCGCAAGAATTGTCATTCGCTCGCCGCGCATCTCAAAGACAGGCAGGGCCTGCTCGGCCAGGTTCAGGAACCCCGTCATGTCGGGAAGCCCCGTGAGCGAATCGCTCGAGGCATTCCGCGCGTAGTCATGTCGAAT
>CACZSV010000100.1 GCA_902783925.1 uncultured Coriobacteriaceae bacterium | reverse complement strand
GATGCCTTGCGGAACAATCCGTAGATGATTGCAGCGATGCAGACAAAGGCAATAACCGTACCGACACCAAAGGCGCCAACCGTAACCAACGCGCCAATCTGGTAGATGATCAGCGAGATGACGAACGCAAAGCCGCACTCCCAGCCAATCGCTGCCCAGAACCATTTGTTGAAGCCGCCCATCTCGCGTTTGATGGCGCCCATTGCGGCAAAGCACGGAGCGCAGAGCAGCTGGAAAGTCATGAAGGCGAACGCCGCAACCGGCACGAGCGCCACAGCACCCGTAGTCTCGGCAAGCGAAACCATGTACGCAGAAGACCACGCGATGCTCGGGTCGCCGCCATAGACAATTGCCATCGTGCCGATAACGTTCTCTTTGGCGATGAGGCCTGTGATAACCGTAGAGGCACACTCCCAGTTGTTGAAGCCCTGCAGCGTGAAAATCCACGCGAAGGAATTGCCAAAGTAGGCGAGGAAGGAGTAATCCATGAGCTCTTCGCCAACTCGCATGAACCGGCCCTCAAAGATACCGTAATTGGTAAGGAACCACACGACGATGGTCGCCAGCAAGATGATGGTGCCGGCCTTTTTGATGAATGCCCACGCACGTTCCCACATGCTGCGCAGCAAGTCGACAAAGCGCGGCAGACGATACTCGGGGAGCTCCATGACATACGGGGTGACTTCGCCGAGGAATGGGCGCGTCTTGCGCAAGATGATGCCGCTCACGACGATGGACGCGATGCCCATGAAGTATGCCAGAGGAGCAACCCACCACACGCCACCAAAGACGGCCGTGGAAATGAGCGCGATGATCGGGAGCTTTGCGGAGCACGGCATGAAGGTGGTCGTCATAACCGTGAGGTGCCGTGCAGATTCAGACTCGATAGTTCGTGATGCCATAACACCAGGTACGCCGCAGCCCGTGCCCACGATCATCGGGACGAAGGTCTTGCCGGATAGGCCAAACCTGCGGAATATGCGGTCGAGGATGAAGGTGACGCGCGCCATATAGCCGCAACCTTCGAGAATCGCGAGCAGGAAGAACAGGATCATAATCTGGGGCACGAAGCCGAGCACCGCACCAACACCGGCGATGATGCCGTTCATGATGAGGTCGTACAGCCAATCAGCACACCCAACGGCCATGAGCGCATCGCTGACTATCACCGGGATACCCGGAATCCAGAGGCCGTAGGCGCTCGGTTCCTGCGGTGCGGGAACACCAACGCCTTGCGCGACCTTCTCTCCGGACTCTTCATCCACGACCTCGCCATCGAAGTTATAGACGACTGCCTCTACAGCTTCGGATCGGCCCTGACTCTTAATCTCTTCGTTACGAGCATCGGCCAGCGCTTCGGCTTTTGCCTTAGCGGCTTCGCCGTAGTAGACGTAGTAGTCAGTCTCTTTCGCTGCCTCTTCGTCCACAACAGGATACTGGGCAACGACACCCGCCTCGGCTGCATCCTTCTCGAATTTAGCAAGGATGGTCTTGAACTCATCTGACTCTGGATCGAGACCTTTTTCCTTCACCGCTTCTTCGTCGTAGTACTCAGCTATCGCAGATGTGTCAACCCCGGCTTCTTCAGCCGCAGCGATATAGTTCACAATTGCAACTTGCGCCTCAGCGTAGGGCTCCGTTGCCGCATCGAGCTTTGACTGGGCGGTACCTTCGTTCGTGACGATGGCCAACGGGTCGAGATACCACCCATCGCCAAACACGCCGTCGTTTGCCCAGTCGGTGGCATATTTTCCGACAGTGCTGATGGAGAGGAAATAGATAAGAGAGATGATCACAACGAAGATGGGCAGCGCGAAGACGCGATGCGTAAGAACGCTGTCGATTTTCTCGGAGATGGTTGCACCAGAAATCGCGCGTTTCTGCACGAAGCTGATAAAGCCAGTGATGTAGCGGAAGCGCTCGTTAGTAATAACCGCATCGGAACGGTCGTCAAACAGGGACTCGGATTCGAGGATGATGCTGTCGACATCAACCTTTACCTTGAGGTCTTCTATAGCCTTTTCGTCGCCCTCGTAGAGCTTAATCGCATAGTAGCGCTTGAGTTTTTCCGGAACGAATGCTGGAACCTTCTCTTCGATCTGCTTGAGCGTGGTTTCGAGCTCCGCGGCAAACGACACGTGCTGTGGGGCCTTGCCCTCCTTAGCCGCTCTGACCGCGGCAGCTGTGATATCCTCGATCCCGTCGCCTCTCAGCGCTGAAATCTCGACAACGGGCAGATTCAGGCGTTCGGACAGTTCCTTTGACTTAATGGTGTAGCCGCGCTTCTTGACGATATCCATCTGATTGAGCGCAACGACAACGGGAATGCCAAATTCCATGAGTTGCGTGGTGAGATACAGATTGCGTTCGAGGTTCGACGCATCGACGATGTCGATGATTGCATCGGGGTTTCCCTCAGAAAGATAATCGCGTGCAACAACCTCCTCGTTCGAATACGGAGAGAGCGAATAAATGCCAGGGAGGTCGACGAATTCGACTTCTTTGTTGCCCTTCAGCGTACCTGTCTTACGCTCGACCGTAACCCCGGGCCAGTTGCCAACATATTGATGGTTGCCCGTAAGCTGATTAAACAAGGTAGTCTTGCCAGAATTCGGGTTACCCACCAATGCTATCGTGGTTGCCATGTGAAAAAGATCCCCTTTCGAAATTTAGTCAGCATTAGCTAACTTGTGTGCAAAAGAAAAACAGCCGCAGCTGCTTTTCTTGTAATTCTTGCATATCTGTAATTACGCGGAAACGCTCTCGACCTCGATCTGCTGCAAGTCGGATTTGCGAAGCGAGAGGTGGTAGCCACGAACGGTCATGTCGACGGGATCGCCCAACGGCGCCACCTTCTTAACGGTAATTTCCGCACCCTTGGTGATGCCCATATCCATAATACGACGACGCGTGACGCCCGTATCGTTGAGCTTCACCACCGTGCAGCTTTCGCCTGGCCTGATATCGTCGAGTGTCATTATGACCCCCTCTAGAAGTTAGCAACTATGAACTGCATATT
Source organism: uncultured Coriobacteriaceae bacterium (assembly GCA_902783925.1). GTDB lineage: Bacteria > Actinomycetota > Coriobacteriia > Coriobacteriales > QAMH01 > QAMH01. Next base: position 17,263 of record CACZSV010000100.1, on the reverse strand, counting down.
AGGTAGAGCTAACTTATCTGTCAATAAATATTCTGTTTTTTCGCATAAAAGTCCCCTGGCAAGCAGAAATATGCCGAAGACAGCTGCCAATAAATTCGATTTACTGACGATTTTTACTGATCTTCACCGATAATTTGCCATCTTTTTTGAATTACTGACGATTTTGTGCTTCACGCTGGCTGGCAGCACAATCTGCCACATCCATACGCTTGGCCTTTGATAATCCAGGCCCTCTCACTGCCGTCTTGTCTGCATCGAAATCGTCAGTAATTCGATTTTTTTGCCAAAGAAGAGGCAAAAATATGCAAAATCGTCAGTAATTCGAAAAAAGTGACGGATACATGCGCTAACGAAGGTTATCGCACTTCCCTACCGCCAGATCTTATCTTCGTCCCAGAGCTCTTCTTTGGTGGGGCGTTTTCTCTGTGGCACTCCGCCTGCGGCATTTGCAGCCTTATGCACGCGCACCACAAAGACTAGGTACACCACAGCCACAATCGTGCAAACGAGCATATACGTTGTAAGCACCGGATCAAAAGCACTAGAAAGGGCACCGCCAACAAGAGAGGCAATCGCGCCGAGGGCCGAAACTACGATTCCCGCCAGTCCGAGAACGGTCGGCGTGACAAACACGACAGGGCTTTTTGCTGTCTGGAATCCAAATGCCGCGGGAATGAAGGTGAGCAAGCCAAAGAACATGAGCAGCACTGGCTTGGCAAACGACGCTATGCCCGCCGCCGCAAGAGCGCCCCCACTGGCCGCTTGCGAAGCAACGCTCGAGACAGAATTGAATTCCATGACGCCAAGGGCGATACCCGCCACGGCCACAAACAGCAGCACTATCGACACAACGCGCAGCTGCTTGCTTCCGTCGTATTCGATAGCAGGTTGAGCGCTCTCATCAAAAGCGCTCCAATCAATAAGGTTGTCGTCTTCTTCGTATGCGCGGTGGTTCGCCATGAATCGTGCATCCTTCGTATTGCTGGTTCATTGCTCGGGCGAGTACGTTACCACCAGCTGGTGCGAATGTACGGGATTGGTTGGCACTTTCACTTCTTCTTCATGTTTGCAAGCGCCGCGCGGTCAATCTTGCCGTTCTTCGTAAGAGGCATCTGGTCTATCTGTCGCGTCCGGTTGGGCACCATATACTGCGGCAGTCGTTCGCGCAGTATATCGACAAGTGCGTCTTTATCACAGTCGCCCGTATAGAACAGCAGGATTTTCTTGCGCCTGCTGTCGTATATCGTGCACGCGCGCGACACTCCGTCGACGGCCTGCACCGCCGCATCGATTTCTCCCAGCTCGATACGCTGGCCCATGTGCTTGATCTGATGATCCTTGCGGCTCACGTACACAAAGCGCCCTCGCTCGTCGTACGACCCTATATCGCCCGTACGGTAGATGGTCTCGGCATAGCTGGGGTTGAGTGGGTTTTGCACGAACACTTCTGCCGTTTTCTCGGGCTCGTTGTAGTATCCGAGCGCGAGAGCCGTTCCACTAACGCATATTTCGCCTTCTACACCCGGCTCCTCAACGAGTCGGTTTTCGGCATCGAGCAGGAACACCTTCTCGTTGGGAAACGGAACGCCCATGGGAATGACGGCGCCGTCATCGTAGTCCTCATCGATAATTTGATAGGTGCAATTGCAGGTCACTTCCGTTGGACCGTACACGTTTGCAAACAGCGCGTCGGGGAGATGCTTTCTCCAGACATTCATCTGCTTTACAGGCATAACCTCACCGCTGAATATGACCTTTGCGATAGTCGAGGGAACACGATATTCAAAACCGCCCATGATCGAGACAAAGCACATGGCGCTCACCGCCCAAGTGCATACTGTCACCTCACGTTCGCAGAGAAAGTCCATGAGCTTGGTGGGGACACTGAAATACTCGCGCGGAACCATCTGGACGCTTGCCCCGCAGCACAATGACCCGTATATATCCTTGACAGAGACATCAAAGTCGAACGGCGCCTGATTCGCGATAACGTCGTTTTGGGTTATACCGAAAATGCGCGTGAATGACTGGATGAAATCAATGACGGAACGATGGCCAACGACGACCCCTTTGGGCGTGCCCGTGCTCCCGCTCGTGAAATTGATATACAGCGGGTCGCAGTCGAGCGCATTTGAGCGGCGCTCTGCTAAGAGCGACTCGTCTATAGCCGTGCTCATGATGTCTTCGATACACACGACTTCGAGGCCGGTCTCAAGAAAAACAGCTTGAGCTTCTTCGTAATGCGCATCGTCTGCCAAAACGAGCGCAGGCTCAAGTTTTTGCGCCATTGCGCGGGCACGCTGCGCCGGCTGGCGCACGTCTATGACGCAGTAGCAGCAACGAGCATAGACGGCGCCCAACATGGCGCTGATAGCAATCGTGCTCTTTTCGAGATAGCAGGCAATGGGCGAGCATTCGTCCGTACATGCCGCCAGATACGAGCCGATACAACGCGTATGGTGCAGCAACTGCTCGTAGTTCACCTGCCCCGCTTCGTCTGCAAAGGCTACTTTCTCCGGATATACACGGGCATCTTCTTCAAGCCACTCGAGAACGTTGATCATCGCTTCTACGCCTTGATATACGTCTTCTGGTCTTCTGTCGATTGTTTGCCAACAGTGTTTCGCAAGAGAAAAAGCGCCGCGACCGTCAGCACCACACCGATGCCGAGGCACACAATCCAGTTTTGCACAAAACCCGCAATGCAGAAGCACACAAAGGATATCGCAGCGACGGTCAGCGCATAGGGTAGCTGCGTTGAGACGTGTTCGAGGTGGTTCACGTTAGCACCGGCAGAGGCCATGATGGTAGTGTCGGAAATCGGCGACATGTGATCGCCGCATACAGCGCCGGCAAGGCATGCGGAAATGCCAACGACGAGCAAAGTGGACTCTGCGGAGAAAATCGGCAAGACGATGGGGATGAGAATTCCGAAGGTGCCCCAACTCGTTCCCGTGGCAAACGCCAAGCCCACAGCCACGAGAAAGATAATGGCCGGAAGCATGGAGTACAGGCCTGCAGCTGCGCCTTCCATCAGACCCGCTACGTAGACATCCGCCCCAAGCGAGCTCGTCATGAGCTTGAGCGTGAGTGCGAAGGTCAGAATGAGCATAGCCGGGACCATAGCTTTGAAGCCATTGACGATGCAGTCGGCTGCTTCCGAGAAGGAGATCACCCTGCGGCAAAGCAGATAGATAAAGGTGATGACCAGGGCGATGAGCGAGCCCCAGGGCAACCCTACTGAAGCATCCGTGTTGCCAAAAGCCACCGCCAGATCCATGTAGCCTTCTGCCTTTGAATCCCAAAAACCGCCCACATACATCATGCCCACAATGCAAAGACCGATGAGCAGGATGATGGGGATGAGCATATCGAGAAGCGAGGCACGGGGCTTGTCGAGCTTTTCTTCTTCGCCGAGGGACCCCAAAACACCGTCTTTATATGCGGCGAGCTCGGCTTTTGCCATGGGGCCATAGTCGAAGCTCAACATGCTCAACCCCACAACGAACACGATGGTGAGCAGCGAGTAGAAATTGAACGGGATAGCCTGGATGAAGAGCTGAATGCCGGTGACGCCCGTATCCAGATCCGATGCCGTTGCGGAAACCGCCGCGGCCCACGAAGAAATCGGCGCGATCATGCAAATGGGCGCGGCGGTCGCATCGATTATGTACGAGAGCTTGGCGCGCGAGATCTTATGACCATCTGTCACAGGACGCATAACAGCGCCAACCGTCAGGCAGTTGAAGTAGTCGTCGATAAAGATGAGCACGCCGAGGAAGAACGTGGCGATCATGGCGCCAACGCGCGTCTTAATGTGCTTTGCCGCCCAAGCGCCAAACGCCGCGGACCCACCAGCGACGTTAACGAGCGCAACCATAATGCCAAGCATTACAAGAAATATGAATATGCCTGCGTTCCACGGATCGCTGATAGCGGCGATGAAGCCGACGCTCACCGCGTCTTCTCCTTCTCCAACCGAACCAAGGATCATGTAATTGACCGTGTTGACAGGGTCGAACCCGGCTAGAAGCAGAGCGCCAACGAGAATGCCCACGAACAACGAGGTGTATGTCTCTTTGGTGATAAGCGCAAGAACTATTGCGACAATGGGCGGAACGAGCGCCCAAAACGTGCCGACGAACTCCATTGTTTGTTCCTCCTCTTTGGTGGTTCATCAGATTCTATAGTAGAAGCGCAGCGCCGTGGCACGACAACGTGCAAACGGAGAAATAATTATTCTCTGTGTGGACAGGGCTGATGGGATAAATGTCATTCTGAAGCAAGCCGCTTAAGCGAGCGGAGTCGAAGAAGCTCGTGCCAGATCACACCTCTCACGCAAACATCGAGCATCGGATGCGGTCAGAGCTAGGCGGCCTTGTGAGACTCTTTGTCCCTATACATCGCAGCATCTGCCATGACGCTGACCTCGCGAATAGTGCGGTTTTCGGTCTCGGAAAGCAGGCAGGTGCCGCAGCTTATGCGCAGCTTGTTTTCCGGGTTTTCGTTGTTGTACTGGTCTTCGAGCTTGCGCAGCCGCTTCAGCGCCTCTCCGTACTTCTTGAGGGGGTCGTCTCCACTTATCAGAGCATCGAACTCATCGCCACCGATGCGGAACACCTCACCGATATCGCCAAATGCGGCCTGGAGCACACGGCTTGCTGCAACTAGATGCTTATCGCCAGCTTCGTGGCCGTAGTTGTCGTTGACGGCTTTCAGATCGTCCACGTCAAAGCAGACCATGAGAAAGTCAAAGCCCTCCTCGTCTTTGCGCTCTTCGAGGACATCGCAGGCGAGGTCAAAGGCGGTTCTGTTGCCGATACCTGTGAGCGCATCGACGTAGGCTAGCTTGCGCATAGCCTCGCTTTCTGCAGCAGCACGTGAATTTTTGCTACCTTTTTGCATGAACTCACCGAGCAGAATAACCTGCATGATAAGAACGCCGAGTCGACCGATGGACGCCGAGTCGACGCCAAGAGCCCCGAAGAAAAGGCGAGACACTAAGTTTGCCGTTGCAAGAACAACACACGTGAGGACGGCCACCAATGACCACGCGCTCATTCGTTGAGACTCCTGCACGTCCTTTCGCGAAAACGCACTGCGGATGCCCGCCGCAAAACCGCACACCGCGAATATCCCCAGCAACGGGAAAATAAAGAGGTCCATGCCGCGCATATCCACCACATGCAGCAAAAGACAGATTGCAGCAGTCAACGCCAAAGCGACGTTCGCGACCAGCACGATGTTCTCTGCCAAACGCGAGCGACGGGTGATGATCGAGGAAAAGAAGAGCGTGGTTGGGTATGGAATTAAGAAAAGGCAGACCCATTCGATCATGAGAAGCTGCGGGGTGACCGAACCCACGAGCAGCATGGGTACTTGCGTCTCGATGCATGCCCAGATGCCAAAGGCAATCGCGCCGATTCCGAGGGCTAGAGAGTTGTACGTATGGAACTCACGCGGAATCGAGAAGTACTGCACAATCTGAAGTAAGCCGATAAAGATGATGAGCAGGCTCACTAAAAATTGGAAGCCGTACCTTTGGATATACCAAAAACCGTACTCGTTAACCGCGCATATAGCCATGTCTGCAAAAAACGAGGTCCCGTCGGTGTATGCCGGTATTGCACGTATGACGATGGTGGCACCCTCGTACGATTTGTCCATTCGTACGTGTTGGAAGTACGATTCGAGTCCGCCCTGTCCCGATGGGTCGTCTCCGTTATATCCATAGCAAACCTGACCGTTGACCGTAACGATAAAATCGACGTTTTTCGCATTGAAGTTCAGGTAGCTGTCGTTATAAAACGTGCTGGGGAGCTGCTTGGAGATGACGATGGGCTCACCTGCATTCTGCACCTTCTCGTAGAGCCTGCTCGCTGCGATTGTCTCGCCGTCGGATGTTGTCCAGCCCTCGTCAAAATCGATGGGCGGATCTGGAGAGGAAAACTGGCTTTGCCGGGGCACGAAACTCGCCGTCAAAATACCGATAAACACGAGCATGGCCACGCAAAATATTGCGCCCAAAACAATATCTGTGTGTGACCTCTTCATATGGTGGCTGTGTTTCTCCGCTAGTGTTCCTGCGCGGTAATTATAGCGTGATGACAACGTCTGTATGCAAGGGATATGCGCATATTTCAATTTTGTACACCTCTTGAGTTGAATTCAAGCTTGTATTTTACCGATGGCCCCAATAGTGAATGCACCGGTCCAGGCGAGCATATCAGCGCTCATGCTCGTAGCAGAAGAATGGCCTTGCTCGCACGGGAGCAGCATAAAGCGTGGTAGGCTATGCACATGAACACGGACATCCCCATAGACACAGATAGCGCCCATTTAGACGAACACGTTATCGCCGGCACAGAACCTAAAATCGTCAAGCTCTACCGAGATTTGGCAGAACTCGCCAGCAATCTTGAGGTGGGGCTTTTCGAAGACGAGGTGGTCATACTCGACACCGAGACCACCGGACTCGATCCAAAACGTTGCGAGCTTATCGAGATGGCTGCCATTCGCGTAAGAGGAAACGCCATTATCGATAGCCTTGAGACCCTGGTTAACCCGAACACGCGCATCCCGCAGGAAATCACCGAACTTACGGGCATAAGATCCGAGGACCTCATCGGTGCCCCCGCCCCCAAAGAGGCCGTAAAAATGCTCGCAGACTTTGCCGGAAGCAGCACGCTCGTAGCCCACAACGCCTCTTTCGATCAATCTTTTATCATGCCCCACGCCAAAGCGGGCACGTTGACAGGGGAATGGGTGGATACGTTCGCGCTGGCGCAAATCGTGCTGCCCCGCCTCAAGACGCACCGTCTAGCAGACCTCGCCCGCGCATTTGGCTGCCACATTCCCTCTCATAGAGCGATGGATGACATCATTGCGCTTGCTGGCGTGTGGCGCGTTCTGCTCGCGGCTCTTCACAGTATGCATCCGGGCGTCGCGGCGTATATTTCGGGGCTATCACCCCAGACGCACTGGCCGCTACGCGACTATTTCTCGCAGGCGGCTCAGGCTATGCCTGGGATCGATTTTTCCTTGAGACAAGTGAGGAGCCAGCAGGCAAAGCAGGAAGACCACATCCCGCGCCGAGATGCCGATGACGTGCTCTTGAAGTTTCCGGACGAAGCCCATATCGAGAATGCGTTTTCTGCCGAGGGAATTGCCGGTCTCATGTATCCGGACTACGAAGAACGCGCCGAGCAAACGGCGATGGCCAAAGACGTCGTGCATTGCTTTTCTTCCGAGCGCATCGGTGTTCTCGAAGCGGGCACTGGGGTCGGAAAGTCGATGGCATATCTGCTTCCCTGCTCGCACATTGCACGTGAAAACAAGATCACGGTTGGGGTGGCGACAAAGACCAACGCGCTCATGGACCAGCTCGTGTACCACGAACTTCCGCGCCTGAAAGACGCGCTTGGAAAGCTGGAATACGTGGCGCTCAAGGGCTATGAGCACTACCCTTGCATGCGAAAAATCGAGCGCATGGCACGCAACAGCGAAAAAGATAGCGTGGCCGTCATCCAGATGATAGCAACGCTTCTGAACTACATTGCGCAGACGAGCTGGGGCGACCTCGATGCTCTGAACATCCATTGGTATGGCTTGCCCCGCAGCGAGGTGCAGGCAAGCCCTCATGATTGCCTCAAACGACGTTGTCCTTTCTTTCCCTTTCGCTGCTACCTGCATGGGGCCAGGCGCCGTGCTGCCAGCGCAGATATCGTCATCACAAACCACGCGCTCCTCTTTCGCGATATGCAGGCAGACAACGGCATTCTTCCGCCCATACGGCACTGGATAATTGACGAGGCGCACTCCGTCGAGTCGGAAGCTCGCAGGCAGCTATCCCATTCCATATCCGCACGCGATCTAGAGCATGCGCTCGCGCGTCTTTCCAACCAGAAATCTGGCCTAACGGCCCAGGTCCGCAAGAAGGCGCCCCTGCTCGAGGGCGGCGACATGCTCTACGGGGCCACGATTGATATCGACAACCGCGTAGATGCTACTCGCGAGCAGGCAGAAGCATTTTTTATGCAGGTCAAGGAGCTCGGTGCAGATTCGCAAGACGCCGATAGCCCGTACGTGCAGGCAAGCGTGTGGATTGACGCCTCCCTGCGCGAAAAACACGAATGGGTCGCGCTTGAGAGCATGGGGGCGCTTTTAGCGGATTCGCTATTCGGCCTTGTGGGCAGGATGGCAGACCTCGTATCGATGCTCGAGCAATTCGAGGGCGCCCTGGCGAGCCAGCTGGCGGACCTATCGGGCGTAGCAAGCGACCTGCGGGGGGCTCGAGATGCGCTGACACTCGTCATGGGCGGCGTTGACACCTCGTTTGTCTACGCAGCTCAGATTAACCGCAGCCCCAACAGGCTTGTCGAGACGCTCGAAGCATCCAAACTGAACATCGGCGATGTCCTGTCCGAGCTCTTCTATCCGCAGATGAAAAGCGTCGTTTTTACATCCGCGACGCTCGCGACGGCAGAAAAGGAACCCTACGCACATTTTTTGCGGGCGTCGGGGCTTGACCAACTGCCTGTAGACCGGGTTTTCACGGACGTACTGGCATCGAGCTACAAATTCGACGAGCATATGACCGTATTCGTTGCCGATGACATGCCCGAGCCGACTGCCCCTGCATATCAAGACGATTTCTTGCACCTGCTATACGAAGTGCACACCGCGATGGGCGGCTCCGTCCTCACGCTGTTTACCAACCGCCGTGAAATGGAGGCTGCCTACCGCAAGCTCAAGCCCCTTCTCGCTACACAAGGGCTCGGTCTCATCGCGCAGACGAAGGGCTCAAACACCAAGACCTTACGAGACCGCTTTCTCGCCGACGAGTCGCTTTCGTTATTCGCCTTGAGATCATTTTGGGAGGGGTTTGATGCCCCCGGCGACACCTTGCGCTGCGTCGTCATCGCCCGTCTACCATTTGGCAGGCCAAACGATCCAATTTCGCGCGAGCGCGAAGCGCGCGAAAGACATGTCGCCTGGCGAAAGTACACACTTCCAGAAGCGGTAATGGATCTCAAGCAGGCTGCGGGCAGGCTCATACGCAACTCGACAGACACCGGTTGGATGGTCATCGCCGACTCCCGTTCAATCACGAAAAGCTACGGGAAGTCGTTTTTGCGCGCGATGCCAACGCATGACATACGCGTATGCGGTACCGACGAGATTGCCCGAACAATGCGCTACGGAGCGCCAGGCGTAGATTGATTACTCTTTGTTCGGCCCGTGGGCGACAAAGTCTTCTGGTTCGATATGCTCGATGAACTTGTCGAATTCCTCAAGCTCGATCTGCTCATCTTGGCCCGGGGTGAGCGCACGCGGGCACGCAGCCGCCTTCATGACCTCTTCTTCGACGAACAGGGGCACGTTGGCACGTGCGGCAAGGGCGATGGCGTCACTCGGACGCGCGTCGACGCGCGTGAACATGCCGTTTGGACAGCGCAGGTATATAGTCGCATAGAATGTGGTCTCTTCGACGCGGTCTATGACAACGCGGCTGATAGAGCCTCCCAAAGATTTCACAAGATCGTTCGCAAGCATGTGCGTAATGGGGCGATCTGATGCATGACCTTCAAGCGCGGCGGCTATGGCAGTTGCCTCCATGGTGCCTATCCAGATGGGCAGCACGAGGTCTTCTGGAACATCCTCGCGCTCTTCGATCACGCGCAGGGTGATGACCGACGGCATGGGCAAGATCCCGATGACGAGCGATTCGACATTTACCAGTACCATAATGCACCCCCTCAAGGTCCACTTGCGTCAATTATAAACGTATATCTGCAATGTAAAGTAACGGTTATGAGCCCCAAGCGCAAACCTCCACACCGCGTTTGCGCAGCTTTGTTTCCGAACCGTTGGGTTACCCGGCCGATATTATCGCCCTCATGAGACGGCCGGCTTCTTTAGCCGATGCAAGCGCCGCCTTGGTAACGTCGCCCATGCTCAAGGGCTCTTCTTGAACGCCCGCAGCAGGATTCGAAATCATGGAGATGCCGAGCACGTCCATACCAAGGGCATTCGCGGCAATCACCTCGAAGACCGTGGACATGCCAACGGCGTCTGCTCCGAGCGTCTTAAACGCCCTGATTTCCGCAGGCGTTTCAAACGACGGCCCGAGCGTCGCGATATACACGCCATGCTTGAGCGTTATGCCGCATTCGTCGGCTGCCTCACGCGCCCTCCTGCGCATTTCCGGCGAATATGCATGGGTCATGTCGAAAAAGCGCGGCCACAGATCACCCTGCTCTTCTCCTGCGCAGGGGTTTTTCCCCAGCAAGTTAATCTGATCATCGATGAGCATGAGATCGCCCACGTTGAACTCCGCGTTGATGCCACCCGCCGCATTGGTAACGATGAGCTCCATTACCCCGAGCTCGTGCAAAACGCATATGGGAAACGCGATCTGCTGAGCAGTGTTTCCCTCGTATGCGTGCAGGCGACCCTGCATGCAGATGACCGGACGGCCGTCGAGCCTGCCAATGATAAAGCGACCGTGATGCAGAGGGGCTGTTGAGCCAACCATATAGGGGACATCGCTGTAATCGAGCGCGACAAGATCCTCGAGTGCCTCGGCGAGCTCGCCAAAGCCACTACCGAGCACGATGCCAATTGCTCGCGGTTCGATATCTGCGCGGTTGCGGATGTACGCCACAGCTTCTGATACGTGGTCTCTGGTAATAAACTGCCCCATTCTCATTCCCCATTCGCTCAAATAAAAAAACGGGCCCAATAACCAGGCCCGCGTATTTGCAATGGCGCCCCCAGCGGGATTCGAACCCGCGATCTTCGGCTTGAAGGGCCGACGTCCTAACCGCTAGACGATGGGGACAGAACAGTTCGCACATTATGACATAAATCCGCTAATTAGCAAATGCACTGTTTAAACCGGGGCGACCGAGGAAGAGAATAAGCGGACAGGATATTCCTGGCGACCCATCACGAGCGCGTCAAAACAACGCGAGCTAGCAGTCTTTGTCCCAGGAAATAAACGCCCATGAAGTTATGCGCGTATGATCGTACTCCCACACGCTCGTGCCGTCGGACCTTTGGATTTCGCGCAGGTGCTCGGCCGAATACTCTATCAGTCGAGTTCGCTCTTCGGGCGCTGCGTCGAGAATGTCGCAGGTCTTGTCAATGGCTTCCTCGAAGCTCTCGAAATCGCTCTTGCGCTCGCTGCGAATATAGCTCACTTGGGCTTGAATCCCCATTGACCAAAGAATATTGAATGCGAATACGCAATCTGGATATGCGGGAACCTCACGCCCCATAACTCGCAGAAGTACCTCGTCGGCACGCGGCGAAAGCCCCGTCGTGAGCGTGACACAGACACGCCTTCTTGCCATGGAATCCAGCTTACGCAACGCCGATTCCATATCTGTGGTGGCAAGCGAGCGTGAGGCGATTGCCACATCACACACTGGCACCTCAAGGCGGCTCCAGTCTTCGTCCCATGAAAGTATTTCGGGATGGATCAGGTCATCGAGATGCTCTCCGCCTGCACGCTGCATCAGCAAATCGATCATCGCCCGCGAGAAATCGCAGGCATAGACGTGATGGCCGGCGCGGGCAAGAGGCAGAGCCAGGGCGCCGGAACCGCATCCCATGTCGAAGACGGTCTCCCCGGGCGCGATCTGGGCAAGCTTTACAAACTCGTCCGCATAGGGTGAAGACCCGGCGGTTTTAGCAAAGCTGGGAGCACGCATATCCCAGTATTGCGAATCGTCTGCAGGACGGCGTATTGCCTGTTCTTCTTTCCAGGCAAAGCTCCAATCAAAATCGACTGCCACGGGAGTCACCGCTCCAATTCTTGGCTTTCGCCTATCGCGTCTGAATGGCTATCGCCCTGCGGCTCTGCAGCGTTTGGAGGCGCATCTGGCGCTTCTGCAGGTGCCGCTTTTTCTTCTGCGGGTGACGTCGCACCATCCGCAGGCGCAGCCTCTTGTGTGGACCCCGCTTTGGGGTCTTGGGGCGCAGTCTCTTCTGCGCGTTCTGCCGCCGAATTCGCAGGATCCGCCGCCTTAACGCTGTCGGCTTTCGCAGGTTTTGCGTCGCCCTTCAGATCGGAAGATGCGTCTTGCGGGCCCACTTGCTCGTCTGGCTCTTGTTCGGCCTGCTTCGCCTTTTTGTTCTTTGCCTTTTTCTCCGCCTTTGCCCGTGCCTTGGCTTCGGCCTTTTCTTTCTTTTCTTTTTCCATCTGAATTTCGAAGGGCATGGGGTCTGCGGGGCTTCTCCATTTTCTGGGTTCGAACTGCTCCATCCAATATCCAAGCGCACGTGCGTAGAGGGCGTTAATAAGCGTGCTCAAAACCGAACCAGAAACCCACACCACCAGAGCAACCACAATGGTAAACATCCCCAGCAAGACAATGATGATGAGATTTGAGCCCAGAAGCTGCTCGGGTGTAGAAGAGACAATGCTCGCGGCAAAGGGGCCTGCAGGCAACAGAAGCAAGAATAGCGCTGCGACGAGGAGGACAACGTTGAGTAGGCTTATCGCGAACGCCTGCCAAAGCCCGCCCGGGTCACGCCTCGCCATTCCAAGCACGCGGCCGAACTGCAAGCCGGGCATCATTCGCTCGTAGATAATACTGCGAAGCGCTGCGGCCGACGCGACGACGGAAACGATAATGCAGAGGAGATCAACCAGAAAGCACAACACGCCACCCACGATGGGAACAAAGCGTAGAAGTTCTGCGACTATGATGATGGGTGCAGTCCATACAAAAAGCACACCCAACACCATAAGGCCGTATTTCCCACGCCTGCCGATATCCCCGCTGTCGTGAGAGGGGCCACCTTTCATGCCCCAGGCAGCCTCCTTTGCCCAATCATACACATAGCCGAGCATGAAAACCTGGCCCACGAGCGGCACGCAATTGAGCAGTCCTAAAACCAGGATCACCCTCCACCATCCTTCGTCGGACGACAGGTCGTTCCATGCGCGTCTCAGATATGAATTCAGGCTTTTCATGTTCTACGCGATGCCTCTCACGCTACTGGGATTCGTTGCCCCCAAGCAAGCGGGCAATACGGTCCTGGACATCTTCCATTTCCGCACCTTCGGACGCTTGCACTTTCTCGCGCGCCTTGGCTGCACGAACGGTTGCAAGATCGTAGAACGTCTCGACGTCATCGACATATGCAGGGGTTTCCTCGAATACCAGCGCACCGTTTTCTTCGTGATACAAACGTGCGATGACGTAGGCTTGCTCCATGTCGCGTGTGGCGCATTCTACGATGATGGCGTCAACCTGCCCGTTGTCGGTCATGAGAAACCCGTCGTAGCAGAACGCATAATGCGTCGAGAAGCTGCTCGACGATTTGACGGTGGCCTCGGCGTTCTTGCGACAGGTCACGACGTCTTCTGCGGGATAATTCTCCTCAAACATCTGGTCACCCTCAACAACAACGGTGAAGGGCGTGCACTCGTCACCTGCCTCGAGCTTTGTCTGGGCCTGTTCGAGACAATAAAACGTTATCCTCTCGAGGATATCGTCCATTTCAAGGTTTTCTTGTTCAGCCATCTTTTCACCACTCGGTTAGTACACGACACAATACAGTTGCAAAGTATACTTCATCCACGACGGGGTGCGCCGTGCGCAAAGCATGAGCAATCACTCGACGACTTCGAGCGCCGGGTTGTGTTGCGAAGCCCGTTTGAGGACGCGCACCGCCTTGCCGAACCACGGTTTCTCGACGGCCTTTTCCTTATCTCGCCTGACAATCACGCGCACGGGACCATCGACATCTTCCGCGCAATCACTCAAGGCGTCGAGGTTGCAGCCATAATAGCTCGGGAATCGAAACGCTCCTTGTAAGAACGCATGCAACTCACCTGCTGTTCCGAAAGCGCGCTCATCCAAGATGATTCTATGCATACTCGATCTCTCCCGCGTCTTTTCTAATACAGCCGCTCGAAGGTCTTGTAGTGGTCTGCTGTGTAGAAGACCAAGCCGTCGTTGCTGAACACGATGCGCTTTGCACCTCGTGTTCCCCCACTGTAATCGATATCGCACTCGGTATACGTACGCCCATTCTTGTTTGGCAGCTGACCTTCATCGTTATAGAACTCGCTGCCGCCGATGCTCTTTCCCGGCAGCACGTCTTGAAGATTTCCCTCGCTTGCGATCCACCCCGCCTTGCGCGCCTTTGTCTTGCTGACAAAGTTATCTGGCAGGTGCCCGTACAGATGAATATAGGCGGCAACTTCGTATTTGCCCGTGTAGCTTCCTGCTTCTGATACCGATGCTTCTGCTGCGGCAAGTTCTATATTGGCAGCCTTCGACGTCGAAGATGAGGCCGCGACAGAGGGCTGGCTGGCTGTCTGTGGCTGCGAGCCTCCGCAACCCACCAGCACAACGCAGGCGAGGACCAGCAGGGCAGCGAGCGCTGCGGGCAGCGCTGCACGAACGCGCTTTAATGTCTTCTTGTTCATGCTGCGATTATACGGCACCGTATCATCTTGGGTGATATGTGCGATAGCTAGTCGGCTCACCCCCGCTGTACGAAAACATCCTAATTTGTCCCTTTTGGCGGTTTTGGCACACTCAATTCTTGCGTTATAATTTCTTCCACGCCCACTAAGGCGCACCTCGCGGAGGGGTGGCAGAGTGGTTGAATGCGGCGGTCTCGAAAACCGTTTACCCGGTACCCCCGGGTACGAGGGTTCGAATCCCTCCTCCTCCGCCAGATTACTTCTGGGCAGCTTGTGAGCTGCCTTTTTTATTTTCAGCAGCGGCTTGCGCCAGGAGGGAAGATTTGGCACAAGGGCAAGACAGTAAAGAATCGTTGTGGAAAACCCGTGCTTTCAGGGTATGGGCGATTCTTGGCGCCTGCGGAATTATCGGCGTCATCATCTTTGTCTGCCAAATAATCTGGCAAGCGGTTGCCGTCATAATCGTCACTATTATTGCGGTTTTCCTGCTTCACGGTGCAGTTGACCGCATGGAGAGACGCGGCATTCCTCGTTGGGCGGGAACAACTATCTCCTTTGCCGTAGTCACCGCTGTACTTATCGGCTGCGTCGTCGCCCTCATACCGGCAATCACATCGCAGCTCAGCTCTTTTGTCAATTCCGTCCCAGCGTATACCGCGCAGATTCAGGACTTCGTCAGCGGCTTGAGCCAGAACCTCACCTTTGTCGACAGCGCAACCATCAACTCTGCACTGCAAGACTTCGCGACATTTGTACGCCAACAGGCGGGAGCTCTTACCTCGACGCTTGCAAACGGCCTGATTGGCGGTCTTGTGGGCGTTGGCAACGTTTTTCTTGTCGCCTTCATCTCGTTCATCTGTGCGTTTTGGCTCCTGCTCGATTTGCCCACCATCACACGTGAGCTCATGCAGGTTATCGATGAGGACTACCACGATGACGTCGAGATAATCACCAACGCATTTAGCGTTGCCGTGTATGGATGGGCAAAATCTACGCTTCTATGCGCGATCATCACTGGCGTGGCGAGCTGGCTTGCCTTCTTTATTTTGGGTATTCCCTACTCTGCCGTCCTCGGCTTTCTCTGCGGGATTCTCTACTTCATACCCTACATTGGCCCAATGATTTCGTGCGCTGTTGTCGCTTTGATCGCGCTCATCGAGTCTCCGATTATTTGCATCGTTTCGATTGTCGTAAACGTCGTTATCAACAACGTCATAGGAAACATCATTTCACCGCGTCTTATGAAGAGCTCCGTCAACGTGTATCCCGCGCTCATCCTCATTGCCATCCTCATTGGTAGTGCACTTGGCGGCATACCGGGCATGCTGCTCTCCATTCCCGTTATCGGGGCTGCCCAGGGCGTGTTCGTTACATATTTCGAAGCGCGAACCGGAAAGACGCTTTCGACGGAAAACGGAGCGCTTTTCCAGCTGCAAAAAGAAAAGAAGCTCCCGAAAATCGATCTCGAAACGGGCAAATTCCACAAGGTTGACTGACGGTCTGGAGTTGCACATGGCACTTCAAGCTGCTTTTATCGTTCCCCATCCCCCGCTCATTATTCCCGCTGTGGGCAGAGGCGAAGAGCGGGGGATCCAGTCTACCATCGATGCATACAAACAGGTGGCGCGTGAAATTGCAGACCTCGAGCCGCAGACCATCATCATTAGCTCACCGCACGCAACAGCATACCGTGATTATTTCCATATTTCGCCGGGCACAGGCGCCCACGGCAACATGAATCGTTTTCGTGCCTTTAACACGGAGTTGGGCTGCACGTACGATACTGAGCTCGTCGGCTGCATTACGGATCTTTGCAACAAAGAGGGGTTCGCCGCGGGTTCCGACTACGAACGGGACCCGGAGCTCGACCATGGAACCTATATTCCCCTGTTCTTTATCAACCAGTTCATGTCTGACTACAAAGTTGTCCGGATAGGACTTTCGGGGTTTGACCAGCTTGAACATTATCATTTGGGTGAACTTGTCGGTCAGGCCGTGGAACGGCTCGGCCGCAAGGCGGTCTTTGTCGCCAGCGGAGACCTATCGCACAAGCTAACCGAAGATGGACCATATGGTTTTTCCGCCGACGGTCCGATATTTGACTCCCAGATAACACGGGCTATGGCAACGGGCGACTTCTTGCAGTTCCTGAACTTCGAGGAGAGTTTTGCGGACAAAGCGGCGGAATGCGGTTTGCGCTCGTTTCAGATAATGGCCGGCGCACTCGATGGGTACAGCGTAGAGCCGAAACTGCTTTCTTATGAAGGGCCATTTGGCGTTGGATATGCCATCGCCTCGTTTCACGTGAACGGCCGCGACCGCAATCGTCACTTTGGTGCGGCATTTGCACAAACATCCCAAGAGACAATTGAAAAGATCCGCAGCGAAGAAGATACGTATGTACGGCTCGCACGTGCAAGCGTGGAGCATTTTGTGCGCACGGGCACTCCGCTTGAGCAGCCTTCGGGCCTTCCAGAAGAACTGCTCTCGAAACGTGCGGGGGTGTTCGTCTCTCTGCACAAACTTGGCAGGCTGCGGGGGTGCATCGGAACGATCCAGCCCGTGGCAGATTGCATTGCCGACGAGATCATACGCAATGGCATCTCTGCCTGCAGTGAAGACTCCCGTTTCGAGCCTGTACGCGAGGACGAGCTCGGGCAGCTTGAAATCAGCGTCGATGTTCTTGGCGAGCCAGAACACATCGCCTCGAAGGATTCGCTAAACCCGCAGAAATACGGAGTGATCGTCACAAACGGCTTTCGCAGGGGGCTTTTGCTCCCCATGCTCGACGGAGTCGACACGGTAGATGAGCAG
>CACZSV010000099.1 GCA_902783925.1 uncultured Coriobacteriaceae bacterium | reverse complement strand
CGTTGTTTAGCCTGCTTGCTTTGACGTACATGAAAGTTGGTGGTCACATGGCTGCTCCTGCTACAGAGCATGTCCGCAATATCGTCCTCGTGGGCCAGGATGGCTCCGGCAAGACCTCGCTTGCGGAGGCGATGCTCTACGTTTCCGGAAAGACCCAGCGCATGGGCACGACGCATGACGGAAAGTCGAATCTCGACTTCGACGCGGAGGAAATCAAGCGTAAGTTCACGATTAGCTCCGCTATCGCGCCGATTCCCTATAAGGATTTCAAGATCAACGTTCTCGACACGAGCGGTCATCCTGATTTTCTCACCGATACCATTTTGAGCATGTCCGCCGCCGAGATGGCGATGTTTGTCGTCGACGCTGTCGACGGACCGCAGGTAATGACCACGCGTCTGTGGCACGAGGCAGACGATATGCGCCTTTCGCGCGCTGTGTTCATCAACCACATCGATAAAGAGGGCGCGGATTTCGATTCCGCCATGGCCGCCCTGCACGCGCGCTTCGGTTCCCGCCTGGGCTCGGTTAACATCCCCATGGGCGTCGGCCCCGATTTCAAGGGCGTCATCGATATCATCCGTATGAAGGCACGCTACCATGATGAGGGCACGGACAAAGAGCGTGTCGAGGAAATTCCGGAAGAGTATTTGCAGGCTGCGGAAATCGCGCGCGATAAGCTGTGCGATCTCGTCGCGGAAGCCGACGACGACCTCATGATGAAGTACCTTGACGGCGAAGAGCAGCTCACGCAAGAAGAGCTCGAGGAACTGCTCGACAAGGCCATCGCGCAGGAACTCATCATCCCCGTGTTCGTTGGCTCTACTATTATCAAGCAGGGCATCGTCGGTCTCATCGAGGACATCTGCTCGTACTTCCCGCATCCCAGGAGCCATGGCGTCTACCAGATGGCAGACGGCGAGCAAATCCAGATCGACGAGACCAAGCGCCCCGCGGCATATGTCTTCAAGACTATGTCGGACCCGTTCGTCGGCCGCCTGAGCTTCCTCAAGGTGCTCTCCGGCTATCTCGAGCCCGGTCAGGAGCTTGTCAATTCTCGTACCCAGAACAAAGAGCGCATCGGCCATCTCTATGTGATGATGGGCAAGGAGTCCACCGACGTCAAAAGCGCCAAAGCAGGCGATATCATCGTTGTTCCCAAACTTCCGGATGCCAAGACCGGAGACACGCTCTCGCAGACCGGCGAGATCTCTGTCGAGCCGATCGCGCTGCCCGAGCCGCAGTATCCCGTTGCCATCGAGCCGAAGAACAAGAACGATGCGGACAAGCTCGGCACCTTCATCGCGCGCGCAGCCGAGGCCGATCCCTCGATCCGCTACACGCGCAACGACGAGACCAAGCAGTCGCTGCTCTACGCTCCCGGCGAGACGGCGGTCAATCTTCTGCTCACGCGTATGAAGGAGCAGGTCAACGTCGAGGCAGAGCTTCTGCCCGTGCGTATTCCGTACCGTGAGACCATCACCAAGGTCGCGGAGGCTCAGGGCCGTCATAAGAAGCAGACCGGCGGTGCCGGCCAGTTTGGCGATTGCTGGCTGCGTCTCGAGCCCAACCCGGGTAACGGCTACGAGTTTATCGACGAGGTCGTTGGCGGCAAGATTCCGCGCAACTACATCCCAGCCGTTGACAAGGGCGTGCAGGAAGCCATGGAAGACGGTTTCTTGGCCGGCTATCCGATGGTCGACGTCAAATGCGCAGTCTACGATGGTTCGTATCACTCCGTCGACTCCAACGATATGGCGTTCAAGACCGCCGCACGTATCGGTTTCAGGGCCTGCTGCGAAAAAGCCGCTCCAATGATACTCGAGCCGATGGCCGACATGGCGATCACCGTCGCGGAAGACTACGCAGGCGCCGTCATGGGCGACATCTCTCAGCGCCGTGGCCGCATCCTCGGTACCGATTCCGATGACGCGGGCGACACCATCATCATGGTTCGCGTGCCGTACGCCGAAGTCGTGACCTATACCAAGGACCTGCGCGGCATCACGAGCGGTACCGGCACGTACACCATAAAGATCAATGGCTACGAGCAAGCGCCGCATGATGTGACCCAGAAGCTCGAAGAGGAATATCAAGAGCAGCGCAACGCCGGCAAGTAGACGAGTGAATCGCGGCATGCAGCTCGAGAGGATAGGGGTTGTCCGAAGCCCGTATCTGACCAAGTTCGGCGTGCCGCGTCAGCCCGGTCTCGTGACCGCGCTCACGTCGCGCATCATCCTAGAGCCCGAGCACCGTGAAACTCTCGCGGGGCTCGGGCTTGTTGTATCCACGCCCGTATGCGTGCTGTGGGGCTTTTCGCATAACGTAAAAGAAAATGACCGTTGGTCCAAAACTGTGCGGCCCCCGATTCTGGGAGGTACGCAGCGTATGGGCGTGTTCGCTACACGTTCGAGCTTCAGGCCAAATAATCTCGCGCTTTCCGTCATGCGCGTGACGAGCGTTACCGATGATTCACTCGAGCTCTCTGGCGGCGATATGGTCGACGGCACCCCGGTCTATTCGATTTTTCCCTGTGCATGCGATCTTCCAGATGTGCAGGGGGCGAATTCCGGGTGGGCCGATGATGCGGGTTGGCCCATGCTCCACGACGTCATCATTCCTGAACAATTAGTCAAGTATATACCCGCGGCAAAGCGCGAGGGCATACGACAGGTCCTCATGCAAGATCCGCGGCCCGCGTACACGCGCTATGGGCAGGAAGAGCGCGAGTTCTGGACGGCGCTCGACCGTAATATCATCTGGTTTACAATCTCTGAGCACGTCATGTACGTCACGCGCATTTTCGAGATGGACCAAGTGCAGATCGACAAGCTGAAAGAGACGGGGAATATTCCGCTATGAGAGCATTGATACAACGTGTGACCAGCGCATCTGTGGCAATCGAGAACTCTGTTCGCGGCTCGATAGGGAAAGGCTACCTCGTCTTGCTCGGTGTGGGGCAAGATGATGCCGAGCAAGAAGCTGAACTATTGTTCAATAAGATGTATGGCCTTCGCATATTTGAGGACGAGCGGGGTAAGACGAACCTCTCGTTAGCCGATGTTGGCGGCGAGCTCCTCATCGTCTCGCAGTTCACGCTGTATGCCGATTGCAAGAAGGGCAGACGCCCTTCGTTCACGAACGCTGCGCCACCGAAGCAAGCCGAGCAGCTGTACGAGTACTTCGTCTCGCTTGCGCGCGAAAGGGTCGCGCATGTCGCCACGGGCGAGTTTGGCGCCATGATGGAGGTGTCGCTCGTCAACGACGGCCCGTTCACCATATGGCTTGACACTGACGAGCTGTAGACGGTTCACGGCGGGCCGTTTCTAGGGCGCTCGCCCGGCGCTCAGCGCGTCGTCGTGAAAAAGTTTTTCGTCTCTTCGCTCTTTTGGCCCCAAATACGCGCGGACGGGCATTGCGCTCCGCCAGAATGCTCGTGCCCAAGAATGCTGGGCCGTCATAGACCTCCCGTTCGCGTTGGCGGTTTTAGGTCAGCGATGCAGGCTTTCTCGCGCAACACCGCACACTGTTTCCGTTGCGTAGGATTTACTGCTTGCGCTTTTTGCTAGACTATCGCCCTGTAACAATCGAGCGAGGTTAGGCGAGTACATGAGGGTCAAGACGAAAACCAACGAGGACGGCACCATACGCTTGAGCGTCACCGCGACGGCGCAGGAGGTCAACGAGGCGTTCGACAAGGCGGAAGCCGCCATTGCGAGCAGATTCGGGCTTAAGCCGAATCCTGCGGTGAGCGCACGTGATGCCCTGGCCGAGCATCTCGGCGTAAACGACGTCGACTCGATACTGCAGGCGCAGGCGCTCAACATGCTCGTGCCGTACGCGCTCGACCAGAAGAACATCGTCCCGCTTTTGCAGCCAAAGGTGGAGCCGACACCCGCTTTCAACCGCAAGAACCCCTATGCATTCCAGATCGATGTCACCCCCAAACCCGTCTACAAGCTGAGCTCGTACGAGCCCGTCGAGATAACGGTTCCCGCCTACGAGCCGCAGGAAATCGACGTCGATGCTGAGATTCTCGCCAACACGAATATGTACACGGAATTCGAGACGGCAGATCCGCATCCCGTGCAGCCCGGTGATCACTGCCTCATCGCGCTCGAGGTCTCGCAGGATGGCGAGCGTCTCAACGCGCTCAGTACGGAAAGCCGCGTCTACTCCACCGGCAGGGGATACATGCCCGAAGGTTTCGACAAGCAGATTATCGGCATGGACGTGGGGGAGACGAAGAGCTTCTCGTTCGAAGGCGAAGGCTATGACGAGGACGGCAATAAAGTCATGCGCAGCTACGACTGTACGGTGACGGTCAAGGAGATCAAAGAAGAGGTCAAGCCCGAGCTCACCGACGAATGGGTCAAGCGCATGATGCCGATGTACGACTCCGTCGACGAGCTCCGCCGCGAAATCCGCGCTTCGTACGAGACACAGATGCTTCATCAGCATGAACTGCAGGTTATGAGCATCGCGCAGACCGCTTTGGCCGAACGTCTCGAAGGCAAAATCCCCGACGAAGCCTACGAGGCTACCGCGAACTCTATCGAGATGACCTTGAGAAACCAGCTAACCCAGCAGGGCAAGGACATCGACGAGTTCATTCAGGAGCAAGGCGGCGAGCAGAACTATCGCATTGGCATTATGATGCAGGCGCGCCAGACCTTGAGGTGTGATTACGCGCTCGACGCGCTCTTCGATCACGAGAATCTCTCGATTACAGAAAGCGATATCAACTCCGCGTGCTCGGATCTCAATCCCATGAACCCGCAGGCGGTTCGTGCCGAGATGGAGTCGAGTGGCCGTGGGTTCGCCCTGCGCGAGGTCGCCGCACGTTATGCGGCAAGCCGTTACCTTGTCGAGCACGCAAAGATCACGGTTGCGGATTAGCGAATCTCTTCGGAGCATGAGGTGCGTATCCTATGCTCAAGCGTATTGACATGCAGCGTATTCGTGATTTCGCGAGCTGCGAGTCGCTGAGGGCGCGGAGGGAGCGAGGACTAGCAAACGCGCAAGCGTTTGCCCCGCAGCTGCCGTGCCCTGAGCGCATGAGCAGATGCGCTGCGTGTCAGAGCTAATCCGAAAGTCCCATCTGGAGCAGGTATATTTCTTCGCGCATCTCACGTGCGAGATCCTGCGATATCTTGCCTGACTCGT
>CACZSV010000098.1 GCA_902783925.1 uncultured Coriobacteriaceae bacterium | reverse complement strand
GATGATGCCAAGCGTTTCCATGCCACCGAGAATCATGCGACGCATACGCTCGGAGTTTTCCCCGACGCCGCCCGAGAACACAATGGCATCGACACCGCCCATCTCGGCAATGTAGGCACCTATCATCTTCTTGACGGAGTTCGCGTACATGTCATATGCGAGCGCCGATCGCTTGTGCCCTGTCTTAGTAGCAGCATCGATATCGCGCATATCGGCAGAAAGGCCGCTCACGCCATAAAGACCCGACTCGCGGTTCATGACCATAGTGATCTCGCTTGGCGTATAGCCCTCTTGCTCCATAAGGTACGTGACGATGGACGGGTCTATGTCTCCGCAACGCGTGCCCATCATGACACCGCCAAGCGGCGTGAAACCCATGGATGTATCGACGGACATACCGTGGTCGATTGCTGTGACCGAGCAGCCGCCGCCCAAATGGCAGGTGATGAGTTTGAGGTTTTCGACCTTGTCTCCCAAGATTTCGGCCGTGCGCTGGGCAAGATAGCGATGCGAGGTGCCATGCGCGCCGTATTTGCGGATGCCAAAATTCTCATAGAACTCGTAGGGCAGCGCGTACATGAACGCGCGCGGGGGCATGGTCTGGTGAAAGGCCGTGTCGAAGACGCAGACGTGAGGCACGTTCGGCATGATCTCGCGACAGGCGCGTATGCACTGGACCGCAGGCGGATTATGCAGTGGAGCAAGTTCCGAGCAAAGCTCGATATCGGCAATAACCTGGTCTGTTACATAGACCGATTCGCTGAATTTCTCGCCGCCGTGCACGATACGATGCCCGACAGCACCGATTTGATCGAGGCTTGTCACACCGGAGTCCGGATCTTTGATGAGCACATCGAGCACCATTTTCACGGCGACGAGATGGTTTTCCATCGGCTCTTCGAAGACACGCTTATCATTCTTGTTCCAGTGCTGGACGAAGGCGTCTGAATAACCGACCTTCTCGCAGAGGCCGCGCGTGACGAGTTCTTCGGTCTCGGAATCGATGACCTGATATTTCAGCGACGAGCTACCGGCGTTTACAACCAATACGTACATCGAGCGGCTTCCTTAATCGACAAGCACCTGAACTGACAACAATGATGTATTCTCTCATATTGCCCGTGTAAGGTACACAATTCTTGCCGTAAGCGGCAAATGCGCTCTTTGCACCAGACGCGATTAGCTGAGCGTGGTATCGATGCTGTCGTCGCTTTCTGGTTCGAGCTCGCCCATGAGCACAGTCACTTTCTGCTGGGCGTCGTTGAGTCGCTTCTGGAGCGCGCCGAGCAGTGCAACTCCTCGCTCGTAGCTTGCAATGCTCTGCTCAAGCTCGAGCTGATTGCCCTCAAGAGCTCGCACGATCTGATCGAGCTCGATAAGCCCCTCTTTAAAGCTCATATCTTCGACCGCCGGCTGCTGGGTGTTTTCCTGTGTCATTGTCCCGCCCTTTCGATTGCGTTCACCGTGCAGGACAGCTTGCCGTCTTGCACCTGAACCTCAATATTGTCTCCTGTATTCACGTGGGTCGTGCTGCTCACGACCGTATGGCCATCTTCTGCAAAGGTAATAGAATAGCCACGACTCAAGGTCTTGAGCGGCGATAACGCATCGAGCTTGGCCGCATTGAGCGCAAGCTCGCGCGAGAACTGTGCGCTGAGCTGCGGGGCAAGGTAAAGAAGGCGCTCTCTGTTCACATCGAGCTGATGCGCAGATGCACTCAAGGTGCCGGGAAGCGCCATGCGCAAACGCTCCTTGAGCAAATCAAGCGTATGGGCGTCTCGCGCGAGCGCATCGGGAATCGCGCGCGAAAGGCGCTCCCCATATGCATCCAATGTTTGAAGATGGGCGCCAGTTAGGTAATGCGCGTCGTGCCAAAGGGGGCGGTCGAGGAGGCGTTCTAGATGGGCACGCTGCGCTTGCAGATAATTCGAGAGTGCCGTGCCCAGGGCATTCGATGCGTTATTGACCTTGCCGGCAAGCTCTGTCATCGATGGGGCAATCGCCTCTGCCGCAGCTGTTGGCGTGGAACAACGGTGATCTGCCACCATGTCGCAGATGGAATTATCCGGCTCGTGCCCAATGCCCGTCACGACGGGAATGGGACACGCCGCCACAGCACGCGCGAGTTGCTCGTCGTTAAACGGCATCAAGTCTTCGTATGAACCGCCACCGCGCACAAGTAAAATGACATCCGGGCGTGGGTCTGCCGCCGCAGCGGCCGCAAGACCAGACATGATATGAGCGGGAGCATTGGCTCCCTCGACAGGTACGCCACAGATGAAAAGCTCGCCCAGAGGGTAGCGTCGACGCAACGTGCGCATGACATCATGCACGGCCTTGCCACGAGGCGATGTAACCACCGCGATGCGCCTGGGCAACGCAGGCACCTTGCGTTTGCGGCTGGGATCCATCAGCCCCTCTTGCTCGAGCTTGCGCGCAATCTGCGCAACTTGCATGCGCAGCTTGCCTTCGCCTGCCAGCTGCAGACTCGCAACAGAAAACTGCATGCGGCCTTTTGCTGGGTAACATGTAAAGTTGCCCACGAGCTCGACTAAAGCGCCAACGCGCAGCTCGACCCCGCTTGCCCGATAGCGATCGCGCCACATGATGCACGACATCGAACACGAATCATCGTGAATGGAGAAATACGCCGCCTTGTACCCGGGTTTGTCGTTGAATTCGGATACCTCGCCAATAACGGTTAAGCGGATTGTCTCGAGGCCCCGCTTCGCGGCATTCATCGCCTGTGTGACGGTATATGCCTGTTGTTCTTCTGCGTCTGCCATACCTCACCTCTCAATCACAAAAACGATTGTAGCAGCAAGGTGTGACATGTTTTTGCATTTGTAGCAGAGCTGCTCATTATGTCATTCCAGGCGGAAAGCAGCGCCTTAAGACGAAGCGGTCAGCGAGCGCATGAGCGGGCATGCCCTGCGGGTCCGCCGGGCGGGCGGGCTGAAGCCCGCCCCTACAGGCTCTGCGCCGCCGGCTAGTCCCTCGCCATGCCGATGAAGTACAGAAGCTGCATGACACTCGTCAAAGCACCGACCACGTACGTGAGAGCCGCCGCCGTAAGCACGGTCTTCGCACCTTTCGCGCTCACATTGCCGGGAATCGCCAGCGCCATGGATGTATCGACAACGTGCGGCGATGCGTTGCCCGTGATATACGCGAGCCCACGGCGCGATGCGTTGAACTCGACGGGCAGCGTAACCACGTGGAACAGAACCGCAAAGGCGTACAAGATGATGCCCGCCCAGACGAGCTGCATCATGTGCAGGAAAAAGCCGATTATGAGCAAGATGAGCCACAGGCTCGAGCCGAGATTGGCAACGGGCACAAGCGCCGAGCGTATGCTCATGGGCGCATATCTGCGCGCGTGCTGCACCGCATGGCCGCACTCGTGGCAGGCAATCGCCATAGCAGAAACAGACGTCTGGCCATAGACGCCCTCGGAGAGGCGAACGACGCGCGTACGCGGGTCGTAATGGTCGCTCAAAGTCCCGGAAACGGCCGTGACCTGCACGTCTTGTAAGCCGTTTTCGTCGAGCATGCGGCGTGCAATCTGCGCACCCGTCATCCCTGTGCCGTTATCGACCTTGGAATATTTGTTATACGAAGCGTTGATGTATGCTTGGGCGCCAAAACCCAAGATCATCGTGATAATGATGAGAGTCCAATAGCTCATGCTCATGATGCGCCCTCCTTCACGCTAGTACCTCAAACCATGATACCCGCACCCAAGCGCGTGCGCAGCTCAAAGCAGGCTACCGATTCCTTTCCGTAACCTCGATGTGGCCACGGTTGAGATAGATTGCAAGCCTGCCTTCGAGCAGATCTATGAGCTCTTTTCCGACCATTTCATAGCGCCAGCCCTCGAGAACGGGAATGCCCTGCCGATGCCCGCGCGCAATCTTGGAAAGATCCGCATGCGTTGCCAGCAGTGGAGCCGCCACGTCGTTTTGCTTCGCCCGTACCTCGACAAGGGAGGCGAGCAAATCGACGGCGCCATCTGTCTCCGCCTCGCCTTTGGGGCTGCGTGCAAGATGCGGCCACTGGCTTTGCGGTGTCTCCTTGCCTTTGCGCACGGCCTCGAGAATCTGATTGACATCACGGCTCGTCAGCCGATTGGCAAGTCCCCGAACCTCCAAAAGACGCTCGCGCGTTTTGGGGGCCTTGCGGGCGATTTCCACCACCGCTTCGTCGGCAAGCACCCACTTGCGCGGCATATCGCGATCCATCGCCTGCGTCTCACGCCAGGCGGCGACCTCGCGCGCTATGGCGAGCTGCCCCCTGCTCAACGACGACACACGCTTGACGCGCTGCCACATGTCGCGGGGCTCGTTCACGTAGTTGGCAGGATTGGAGAGCTCCGCAAAATCACGCTCGCACCAGGCAAATCGGCCCTTTTTCTGGAGCTGATCGTTGAGGTAATCGTAAAGTTGCGGCAAATAGACCACGTCTTCGAGCGCGTATTTCATCTGGAAGTTCGTCAGCGGCCTGCGCGACCAATCGGTAAAGCTGTCCGCCTTGGCAAGCCTGACATCGCATACAGAGCGCACGAGCGGGCCGTACCCTACCTGCAACGGATAGCCCAAAAGCGACGCTGCGATCTGCGTATCGAACACCGGTGCGGGAACCACGCCGGTCTCGTGATACAGAATACCGATATCCTGCGACCCAGCATGAAACACCTTCACGCAATTGGAATCAGTGAGTATGGGAATGAGCGGCGATAGGTCTTGCACGGCAAACGGATCGACGAGCGCAGAAGTCGTGCCATTGTTCATTTGCAGCAAGCAGAGCTGCGCATAGTAGCTTTTCTCGCGCATGAATTCGGTATCGATTGCAAGCAGCTTGGAGCCCTCGAGCTCTGCTGCGAATTGCTCGAGTTGAGCTTGGGACGTAATATTGGTGCTCATTCGTTGTCCTGGTTCTCGCTTTGTTCGTGATGCGTGTGTCGGCCGGCCTCGGATGCTGATTTCTCACGCACGTGACGCGAGAGCATGATGAGCAGCGAGACGACAAAACCAAAGATCATCATCGCGTAGAGCAGCGTTGAAAGAGGGGCTCCCGCGATGAATTCGATATGGAACGCTTCGAGCACGAGTTCGACACCCACGAGCATGATGAACGCGAGCGCGACGATCTTGATCTCGAAGTTGCGGTTGATGAAGTTGCTGATAGGGTCGGCAAAGATGATCATAATTGTCACCGCGCCGATAACCGCAATGATCATGACGAGAATCTTGCCGGAAAGCCCAGCAGCAGTGATGACGGAATCAAGCGAGAACACGATATCCATGACCATGATGGTCCCAACCGCCTGACCAAGCCCGATGGTCTTGGTCGGGTTAGGTGCAGAACCGTCTTTTGCCGGCGCAACAGCGGCACCATGGAATATTTCGCGCAGTTCTGATGCGCCCTTATACACGAGATAGATACCGCCGAGCAAAAAGACGAGTCCGCGCACATCAATATCCGTATGGCCATCCTCGACGCCAAATGGCAGCGTGAAGAGCACGACGTTGATCGACATGATCCAAACCACGCAGATAAGCAGAATGCATCGCATGATCATGGCAGCGGCAAGGCCGAGCCTGCGGCCGATATGCTGTTTATCTGCGGGAAGGCGATCGCTGGTGATGGCGATGAAGACGAGGTTATCGATGCCGAGAGCAAGCTCGAGGAACATCAGAATGGCGATTTCTGCCCATCCGTTAACCGTGGTAAGCGGCGCAAAAAAGCTTGCGAGTACGTCCAAGATACCTCCAAGGGCAAGACGAGTGCCCATCTGTTGTTCCAATACGTTCGCGTTGCAAACGATGCACCATTATAGGGCAAGCGCCCGATTATGGAAGCGACGGTTTACGAAGAGAAACGTCTAGGAGGAAAGCCTGCGCTTTGCAAGGCGATCTTGGAGCATCTCGCGCATCTTGTCGAGGCTTTGCGCATCGGAATACCGTGCTTGAACACGCACATAGCGCATCTCGTAGGGAATCTCGCCGACCTCGGCGATACTGTCGATTGCATCGCAAACACCGCAGTGGCTATACGTGCTGTCGAGAAGCTGGCGAACAACCATGAACGTATTGCCGTCACCGCGAGCACATACGCCATGGCTGCCAAGCGTTTCGGAGACCGCACGGCCGACCGTGACCAAGACCTTATCTCTGAAGCGCTCGCCATATCCCTCATATGCATTTGCTAAGGTCGGCGCAAGGAGACACACTTCGAAATCGATATTGTTCGTGTTGTAGGCGTCCACGTATTCTTCGAGGACGTGGTAAAAAGAGATTCTGTTGAGCATGCCTGTGACTGTATCGCGCCCGCGCTCGTTAAAGAGCTCTCTGGTTCGCACAATATCGTTGCCAACGAGCCCCGTATCCTCCTCGGGCCACAGATGCAGCTCGTCGCTTGCCTCTTCGGCGTCATGTTCGTCAACAAAGAAGCCGAGCAGGCCCTGAACTTCTCCCGCGTCGTCGATTATAGGTACCTTAGTCGCCCTGATAGGCCTGGCCTCGCCATGAACGAGGCAGGTGCCGAGCGCATTGACAACACGCTCGCCCTCTTCGACGACTGACTCCTCATGCGATTTGAATGGATTGGGATTAATATGCCAGCCCATATCCTCGTCGTTTTTGCCGATGAGATCGCGCGAGCTGCGCAGCCCGTAATAATCCAGGAACGCCTGATTTGCACCTGCAAATCTTCTGTTCTTGTCTTTCCAAAAGAGCCGCAGGTTGGGCATGGAAAAAGCGGCGTGCCAGAGCATTTCGGGAGAAAGCGCCTCAAGCGTGCCTGGATTCTTGCCAAACGCGACGGGGTCGACATCGCGCAAGCACGAAAGGCACATCTTCTTTTCGCCAATGGTCATGGGGAGCAGCAAATACAGCTTCCACACCCAGCCGTTTTCTTTGTCGCGCGTGCGGAAATAGCGTGCAAGCGCGCCCGAACGAGATTTCTTCGCGCGCTCTTGCAAGGTCGAGAGGTCGTACAGGCTCATGAAGGCTTCGCGGTCTTCTTCCAGGATGTTTCCCTCGGCGTAGTTCTTGACCGCCTCGTAGACAGAGTCCGTCTCGATGTGATTGATATAGCTCGAGGCCTTCCTGAAAATATTCATAGCGTAGTCGCCATCAACCGAAAGCAGATCGACGCGGTCGTAGTAATCCATCATGTAGGTCGTCGCGATTTCCGCCAGGTCCTGCTGTTCAATCTTGGAATGCTGCGAAAGGTTGACCGAAGCCACCAAGAAGGCATCTGCGTTCTCATTGCGGTCTCCCGCAATGTAATACACGGTCGTATTGATGTGTCTGCCAAAATCGATGTGGTCGAACGCGGCGGGTTTATGTGTCGTAGCAACCTCATCGAAGCTGTTCCTGAACATCATGCCGACCCTGTCGAGACGATTGTTCATGCCCGCCTGCATATCGTCGAGCGTCTCGAAGCCGATGCTTTTCGCGTGCGCGTGATACGCCTGATTAGCGGCTAAGTATCTGCAGATGTTGTCTCGCCGCTCGACAACGGCGAGAGAGAGACTGTTGACAAGCGAAACGGCCTCGCCCGCCGAATCCTCGCCCAGATCCATGAGATGCTGACCGATCAGATTGATTTTGCCGAGTTCGTCGTAATATTGACGGCTCGAGACGCGTTCGAAGGAATAGCCCTTCTTGGCAAGCTCGACGAAGAGCTGCCGGCTCGGAAGCGGCTTGGAAAGCAGATAGCCCTGCACTTTCTCGCATCCGACCTCACGCAGGAACTCGAGCTGTTCCTCAGTCTCCACGCCTTCACACAGCGTCTGAACCCCGAGCTGCTTTGCCATGTCGATAAGCGAGGTAATGATGGTCCGCGCCGCGGGAGCACTCTCGAAGTCGCGCAGAAACTCCATATCGAGCTTGATAAGGTCGAACTTGAAATGCTTGAGAATGGAGAAAGTCGAGTACCCGCTGCCAAAATCGTCCATCCAGAGATGGTAGCCCGCATCACGCAGGCACTGCAGCTCTTCGATGAGATACTCCGGGTCATTTGCGAGTGCACTTTCGGTCACTTCGACATGCAGGAGATTACGGGGCATTTTATAGAGAGATGTCATGCTCTCGAGCATCTCGAGTACATCGCACATCTCGAAATCGACGCGTGAGAAATTGATGGAAACTGGGAGCGGCACGCTGTGCTGGTGGAGTGTCTTGCGGTATCCCTTGCCGATTTCCTCGACGACAAACGCATCGAGCTTGCCGATGAGGCCATGGCTTTCGAGCACGGGAATGAAGTCGATGGGCATCAGGAGCCCATGTTCGGGGTCTCTCCAGCGCGTCAACGCCTCAAGGCCGCAGATGTCGCCCGTCTGTGCACGGGCAACTGGCTGATACCAGACCTCGATCCATCCTTTTTCGAGCGCCTCATCGATGCTGTCAACAATGTGACGCTCGAGCATGAAGCTCTGCTCGAATTCTTCGTCGTAGACGCGGTACGTAGATCCTTCCTTGCCCTTGATGCTGTCACATGCGAGGCGCGCCATATCCATGGCAAGGGCCAGCTCTTCATCATGGCCCTTGAAATAGTAGATACCTATCTTGAGATGGACGCTCTGACTGTTCTTGAGCTTATGGACGGCAGCATGCAGCGCCTGCATCTTGTCTTCGACATTAGGCAGCGTGTTGAAAACGTAGAAGCGATCTTCGACAAAGCGCATAACGGGCTGATCGGGAAAATCCTCGATGAGCAGCATGCCCATATTCCTCAGCAGCTCGTCGCCCTCTGCAAAGCCATACTGTCGGTTATACGATTTGAAGTTCTCGAAGTCGAAGGCTATGAGCGAAAGCTTGCACTCTTTCTTGTCAACCTCTTGAATCTTTTCTGCAACGAGAGCCCTGAACAGACCATGCCGGGGAAGCCCAGTCACGTCATCGTAGAGAATCTCGGCATCGCGCGGGCCGCCCAAATAGAGGGCCTTGGACAATTCTATCTGTTCAATCATGCTCAACGGCGCATCTCCCCCTGTGCGTCAGCGTGCATTTTGCCTTGGCCTCGCCGGCTTTCCAGACAGGTGTGACGAATTATACAAGAGCAGAGCAGCATATTACCTGTAATTCATAGGTACCCCATGACAGTCTGGCAAGTTCGAATCAGCGTTTACCGCCTGCAACAAGAACGTATGCCGCACCGAACGCTAACGCAAGGCTTTCTGGAAACCATTCTCTGGATGTCCGATCTCTCGTCGTACTAATACACCAAAACAGTAGTACCATTGATTAGTTCGATAGCTGAACGAAAAATAGGGCTATGGCTGATACATCTTCACAGGTAAAGGCGCCTGCTTCTGGGCTGACTCCGTACCTATCCGAGCGCGCCGTCTGGGCGCTCTCGCTCGGCACGAGCGTCGGGTGGGGATCGCTTGTCGTCACCACTAATACCTACCTCACGCAAGCGGGACCAGCAGGAAGCATCTTAGGGTTGCTCGTCGGCGCGCTCGTCATGCTCGCCATCAGCCGTAACTATAACTACCTCATGAATCGCTTTCCTGGTTCGGGTGGCGCATACACCTATACAAAGGAAGTCTTTGGCTACGACCGCGCCTTTCTCGTCGCATGGTTTGTCATCCTAACGTATCTGGCCATGCTTTGGGCAAATGCGACCTCGTTGCCGTTGTTTGCAAAATACTTCATGGGGGATTTGTTTCACTGGGGCTATCTCTACAGCATTTTTGGCTACAACGTATATCTGGGCGAGGCGCTGCTCTCCGTCTGCGCTATCGCGCTCATCACCGTGCTATGCCTTAATTCCCGACGTGCGACGGCAAACACCATGTTTGCGCTCGTGTGCCTTTTCTTCGTTGGCATCACGCTCTGCTTTGCGCTTGCCCTTATTGGCCACGGGCAGACGAGCTTCTCGTTTTCTCCTGCTTTTGTTCCAGACAACAACGCCATCATGCAGATAATCGGCATCGCCTGTATCTCGCCATGGGCCTTTATCGGCTTCGAAAACATCTCACATTCGACACGCGAATTCAATTTCCCTGTCAAGAAATCGATGCGTATTCTCGTAGTTGCCGTTATCACGACAACGCTGCTCTACATCTTCGTGACGATGCTTTCGATTTCCGCCTACCCCCAGCAGTTTGGAAGCTGGTCTGAGTACATTGGCTCGCTTGATCAGCTAAGCGGCATCGAGGGCATCCCCGCGTTCTACGCCGCAAGCTATTATCTGGGCGATGCGGGTATCGTCGTTCTCATGGCCTCATTGCTCGCGCTCATTATCACGAGCCTCATTGGCAATATCGTTGCCCTGAGCCGCTTGCTCTACGCGCTCGCGCGAGACGACGTGCTGCCTCTCAAGTTCGCGCATCTCAACAAGCACACCATTCCCAACCGCACGCTGCTGCTCGTGGCCGCCATATCGATTATCGTGCCGTTTGTGGGCAGAACCGCTATTGGATGGATCGTCGATGTGACGACCATCGGCGCGACCGTTGTCTACGGATTCGTCTCTGCCGGCACCCTGAAGCTCGCATCTCTGCGAGGCGATACAACCGAACGTACGACAGGGCTCGTCGGGCTCGTGCTCATGATCTTCTTTGGGTTATATATCGTCATTCCCAATCTTTTTTCAGATGGGACCATGGCAGCCGAGACGTTTTTCCTGTTCACGATTTGGGGAGTGCTCGGGTTCATCGTATTTCGCCTCGTGCTCAGCCGTGATAAGCAGGCGCGTTTTGGCCGCTACAGCATCGTGTGGATTGGACTGCTCGCGCTCGTGCTCATCACGTCGATTGTATGGATGGGCCGCACAGACCGCGACGCAACAGAAGCCACCATCGTGGCGATAGACTCGTATCATCCAGGATCGGGGGGCGAAAACGAAGCCGAGGAGCGCTTCATTGACGAACGGCTCGTGCAGCTCGAGCAAACCAATACGCGCGATATCTTTATCGTGCTTGGATTATTTGGCCTTTCGCTGGGCGTCATGCTCAGCAATATCTCCACGATGAACAGAAGGCTCATCGAAAGCGAGCACGAGACCGTACGCCTGCAACGCGCCATTATCAGCAGCCTTGCAGACGTGGTCGAAAGCCGCGATGGCGATACTGGTCAACACGTCCAGCGCACACAAGAAATGGTCGCGCAAATCATCAAGCGTCTGCGATACCGGAACACATACAACTTCATCACCGACAAATACGCGGACCGCATGGAAAACGCAGCGCCAATGCACGACATCGGTAAGATACGCATCCCCGATGCCATACTCGGCAAACCCGGCAAGCTTACCGACGAGGAATTCGAGATTATGAAGCTTCATACGGTGTACGGTGGAGATTTAGTACGAAGCTCGCTGGAAGGTATTGTGAGCGACGAGTATCTGCGGATTGCTTATAACATCGCGCGTTTCCATCATGAACGCTGGGATGGCACAGGATACCCCGACGGGCTTTCAGGCAAAGACATTCCGCTCGAAGCGCGCGTGATGTCGGTTTCCGACGTCTACGACGCGCTGACGCATAAGCGCGTGTACAAAGATGCCATGAGCCACGAGGACGCCTGCAAAATCATTCGCGATGGCATTGGCACCCAATTCGACCCTACCGTGGTGGAGTGTTTTTTCGAGGTCGTTGGAGAGAAGCCTCAGGCGCTACCGAACGCAAAGGCGTAGCGCACCCGTGCTCTAAGTGGCAAGCTGTACAATGCCTTCATGGGCCAAGACTGGAAACGCACTAATACGTACAGCAAAACGGTTCGTAGCTGCCTATATCGAGGCGCTGCAGCTCTTGCGATGCTCGACGATGCACGCATGCGCGGCATCGATGCGTACGACGACGCATCGTACGAGCTGCGAGATGAAGCTGAATCCGCGCTCATCACCGGTGACGTGAGCCTTGTATCGATTTGCGCCGAGCGCCCCGACGAAACACCAGGCCCCGATATATGCGCGCTCTGCGGGCGCAAGTTTCCCCCGCTCACGCGCGACCATCTTTGGGCAAAGAGCCGTGGCGGCAAAGGCGGCGAAAACTTCATCTGGGTTTGCCGTCCCTGCAATAGCGACAAAGGTAAGCTCGACCTTTTCGAATGGATCAACTGCCCAGCCGGAGCATCAAAGCCTGTTCCCATTGGTGCATGCCGGCGCTACTTGCTTAATGCATGGACCCTCTGCGAGCAGTGCGGCATCCTCGACAGGCAGATCAAAAATGTGAGAGAGCTCCCCTTCAAACTACGCAGCATCCCACACGAGTTGCCCTTGCGATGAGTCACCTAAAAGCGACGCGCTGAGACGCCCTCTAAGGGCCGTTTCGCGTTTGGGACGGGTGCTATAACCTCCTGAAAATCGGCTCGAGAGTTCCGATATACCAGCGGTGGTGTATTGGCACTTGTAAACCTGCAGGTCAGAGACATCAAAAACAGGAGCCGATACGCCATCGGCGAGAAAGGGTACCAAATCTTGGCATAGCTGAGCTGCGGTTCTGCATAGCCCAACAATTGCATGTTTCTAAAAAAACCGTCCCAAACTCTATGTTTTCGAACAAGATTTATCTGCATTATTGCAATTATTTTTGAGTTTGGGACGGATTTTTGAGAAGCTAGAACAGCTTGAAATACCAGTT
Source organism: uncultured Coriobacteriaceae bacterium (assembly GCA_902783925.1). Lineage (GTDB taxonomy): Bacteria > Actinomycetota > Coriobacteriia > Coriobacteriales > QAMH01 > QAMH01. The sequence continues at coordinate 63 of CACZSV010000098.1, read as the reverse complement.
GACGACTGGCGCACCAAAGAGCATGGTGATCCAGCACGCAATCGCAATGGATGGCCCAAAGGG
>CACZSV010000097.1 GCA_902783925.1 uncultured Coriobacteriaceae bacterium | reverse complement strand
TGCCACGATTTTCGATGGCTCATGTGTTCGCTGATTGCTCCTTTGTGTCGGGAGACGCAGCGTTTCAGGGATGGCGCCGAACACGCGTGGGGACGGGCTTCGTGAGTCGCCCGCGGAGCAAGCGTTGAGCAGCAGCTTTCGGCGGGACGCCCGTCGCGCCCGCCGCCATCGCTCGTAATGACAGAGTGGACAAAGGGAGTATCCTATTTGACTGGATGTCTGCATATCGATATCGACACGAAGGGAAAGCCGTGGCAATCCAGACGACGCTTTGCTATATAGAACGCGAAACGCAATATCTCATGTTGCACCGTGTATCCAAGGCGAACGATTTAAGCGAAGGCAAATGGATTGGCGTTGGCGGAAAATTCGAGCTGGATGAATCTCCCGAAGAATGCATGCTGCGTGAAGTGCGCGAGGAAACCGGGCTTGTGGCTACACAGTGGCGCTACCGCGGAATCGTGACCTTTGTGTCTGCCCGCGCCGAAACCGAGTACATGCACCTGTTTACCATCAGCGGCTGGCAGGGCAGCCTGCGCGATTGCGACGAGGGGGTACTGGAGTGGATCGAACGCGACAGGCTTTTCGAGTTGCCGCATTGGAAAGGCGACGAGATCTTTTTGTCACTCATTCGTGATGAAGAAGCACCTTTCTTTTCGCTCAAGCTCGTCTATGATGCGTCAGACACATTAATTGAGGCGGTGCTCGACGGCCGTGCCGTTGGGCCTTTTGCAAGGGATGAATGATGAGCGTTCATATGCTGAACACAGATTACGTCGTCCATGCGACGGCAGCAGACGATACGGTACGCGCATTGGCGGCGCAAACGTGCGCGGTGGTCGAGGAGGCACGTGCGGTCCACGAGCTTTCGCGCACCGCAACGGCTGCGCTTGGTCGCACGCTCACTGCAGCTGCGATGATGGGCTCGACACTCAAGAACGAGAAAGATGCGCTCTCCATTGTATTCAATGGCGATGGCTCGCTTGGAAACATTACGGTGACCGCAAAGGCGGACGGCAGCGTGAAAGGCTACGTGGGTAATCCGCGTGCGTCGCTTCCATCGGAAGTCGGCGGCAAGCTCAAGGTCGGCGGCATTGTTGGCAAGGGCAACCTGCGTATCATCCACGACCTGGCTATGAGGGACCCGTACAGCGGTGTTGTTGAGATACAGTCCGGAGAAATTGCGGATGACCTCGCGTACTATTTCACTGCAAGCGACCAGGTGCCATCTGCCGTCTCGCTGGGCGTGCTGCTTAACGAAGACAGCACTGTTAGGCAAGCGGGCGGCTTTATCATTCAGATGATGCCGGGCGCAAGCGATGAGCTTGCAGCTGAGCTCGAGCAACGCATTGCCGCGCTACCCTCGATTACCACCATGCTTCAGGATGGCAAGAAGCCGGAAGACATTCTTGAAGAGGTTCTGGGCGAGCACGGTCTGAAGATGCTCGAGCGCAAGCCGTGCGAATTCCGATGCGATTGCAGCCGCGAGCGCACGCTCAAGCTTTTGGGGCTCATGGGTAAAGACGAGTTGCAGAGCATGATCGACGAAGACAACGGCGCAGAGCTCAATTGCGTCTTCTGCAACAAGAAGTATGCGTTTACCACCAATGAACTCAAGGAGGTTGCTGCGACGCTGTAAGGGCGGGCCTTAGCCCGACATTGGGGGATACTCCCCCAATGTCCCCCGGCGTCCCCCGGCGTCAGGCATTTGCGAATCCCCCCATCTCGGCACGCCAACTGTGCCGCTTACGAATAACCCCGTTTTCGTGCGCTCTTCCTCTTTGCACGCTCGGTATCATTTGTTTTTAGATATTTCATTTTTGGGGAGGAAATTGCATGTTCCAAGCGCTGCTTGATCCGGTTGCTGGCAATCTCGGCTTGTCTGCTCTCGTTGCCTGCGTGCCGCTTTTGACGTTCTTTATTCTGCTTATTGGCGTGAAGGCAAAGGCGCATGTTGCGGCCATATGGGCGCTCGCCGTGTCTCTCGTCGTGGCGATTCTGGCGTTTCAGATGCCTGCAGATCTTGCTTTCATGTCGGCATTGCAGGGCGCGGCGTTTGGCGCGTTTCCCATCGTCTTCATCATTTTGCTGGCGGTATGGTTCTACCATGTCACGGTGGTGTCCGGCCGCTCCGAAGACCTCCGACGCTTCTTTGACGCGGTCGGTGGCGGCGACATTCGCATTCAGGCCATGCTCATCGCGTTTTGCTTCGGCGGTCTGCTCGAGGCACTCGCCGGATTCGGTGCTCCCATTGCCGTGACTGCGGCCATGATCTTGGCCCTTGGCGTCAAGCCCAAGCGTGCGGCTCTCGCGGTCATGCTCGCGAATACGGCTCCCGTAGCGTACGGCGCTGTTGGTACGCCCATCACCACGGCTGGCAATATGGTTTCTGGTGGTGACGCTGCCCTGGCGCAGGCGACTTCCCAGCATATCGCGGCTATCGTTGGTCATCAGGCGCCTCTGTTCGCCGCCGTTGTGCCGTTCATCCTCGTCATCATCCTCGATGGCAAACGCGGTGCGCGGGATTGCTGGATTCCCTCGTTTGTCGTGGGAATTTCCTTTGCCGTCACGCAGTGGTGGTGCTCCAACTATTTCGCCTACGAGCTCACTGATGTCGTTGCCTCGCTGGTGGGCATGGGCGTGCTCGTGGTCTTCATGCATTTCTGGAAGCCGCGCAACGTGAACGAGGCGCGCGAGCGTTTTGGTCTTGCGCCCGTCGATCCCGATACGCCCTCCGAGCTCACTCCTGGCCGCACTGCCATGGCCCTGGCGCCGTATGCGATCGTTGTCGTGGTCTTCGCCGTTTGCAAGCTTGGTATTCCTGGTTTGCTGGCGACAACGGACATCAAGATTCCATGGCCCATCATCTCGGGAGGAGCGGTACTCTCTGCCGCTGGCTCTGATCCCGGCACAACCTACACGCTCAACCTGCTCTCCAATCCTGGTACGATGCTCCTGGTCGCAGGTCTTCTCTCGGCAATCCTGTATTCTGCCTATACCGAGAATGGCCGCTATAAGATGACCATGGGTGCCGCGATCAAGGAGCTCGGCAAGACCTCGTTCAGCATGCGTTTTGCGGCGCTCACCATTGTGCTGGTGCTTTCGCTGGCATACGTCATGAACTTCTCTGGACAAACGATCAGCATCGGCCAGTTCCTCGCTGGCTCCGGTCCTGCCTTCCCCGTTATCTCGCCGATGCTCGGATGGGTCGGCACGGCTGTGACGGGTTCGGATACGTCCGCAAACGCATTGTTCGCGGGCTTGCAGTACTCGGCGGCCATGGCAAATCCGGCGCTTTCCGGTGTGACCCCCGACCTCTTCCTCGCCGCGAATACCATGGGCGGCGTCGTCGGCAAGATGATTTCGCCGCAGTCCCTGGCGATTGCGGGCGTTGCCACCGGCGAGCGCGAGGGCGATATTATGCGCGAGGTCCTGCCGTGGAGCATCGCGTTTCTCGTGTTTACTTGCCTGCTTGTCTTCCTGCAAAGCAACGTGCTCTCGTTCATGCTTCCATAGGTGTTCTGAAAACCAGTACCGAGACGGGCTCGCTATTTGGCAAGCCCGCGTGCCGCGACATCTCGAGTGAAAGGTGCTCGCCCCGGCCTGGTGCACCTTTTGGTGATTCGGGCAAAGGTGTATTGGGCTCGCCTCCCGACCGGTGCACCTTTTGGTGATTCGGGCAAAGGTGAACCAGGT
>CACZSV010000096.1 GCA_902783925.1 uncultured Coriobacteriaceae bacterium | reverse complement strand
TATGCCCGTTGGCACCGCAGTCGGTGGTGCTATTGCCGGATTCACCGGGGTGCAGGCTTTTGTGCTGTTTGATGGCGTAGCGATGATCGTAATCGGTGTCATGGCCATGATGTCTAGGTCTATGAGGGTCCTGGATAAAGCGGACGGGTCACATCTTGCGTTGGCTGCTGACGCCAGCAGTGAGCTGTGTCAGGAGCAAGCGTAATCAGTGGGGAAGCGCGCGGCGCGCCCGGTGATTTGCCGGGCGCGCCATGTGTATACAGACGGCATACGACGCGGCTGACGAAATGTCGGGCGCCCCTCTTCTTTCGTTTTGGCGCACCGTCTTCGCGCAGGTGGCCTGGACAGCAAAGCGCTGATCGCACTACATGCGTATATCCTTAATTCCCGAGTAATATCAAGATTGACGGCGCGTGAGATGACTCCGATAATCGGATGCAATTTGCGAGAAAGAGGTATTCATGAAGATTGCAATTCCGAGCGAGAGTGCCGACGGGCTGGCCGCTATGCGCAGTGGACACTTCGGGCACGCTGCCTATTTCACAGTTGTTGAATATGATAAAAGCATGAACATCGTTGCATATGAGGCGGTTAAGAACGTCGACCATGATCAATTTGGCTGTGGCGGAGTCATCGATCATGTTTTAGGGCTCGGCGTCGACGGTATTCTCACCGTCGGCATGGGCAGGCCGCCGCTCATGCGTTTCACGGAAAACGGCGTCACCGTGTATTCGGAAGCGACTGCGCCGATTGTTGGCGACGCAGCCCGCCTTTTTGCCGAAGGACGCGTTCAGCACATGTCCCCGGAGTCAGCCTGTAGCCATCATTAGTCGCGCGTATGCGGGTTGTGCCGAGATAGCTCGACTGTCCGCTTGCGTTTGCTGCCAGCGTTCGACCGCTCCCGATGAGCGTATCTCGCCGCATATTCTGACGGCAGATTTGACGACATCTACATTTTCCCGAAGCCCAGCTTGAGAGCGTCTCTGCGGCAGGCGTCGCAACATGCTCCACACTGTATGCATTCGGAATGTGCGATCGCGCCTTCCTCGAGCAGTTCGCTTACGGGCAGGCTCATGGGGCAGGCATTGTCGCACAGGCCACACGAGATGCAGCTTTCTGGCGTCGACTTAACATGTAGCTGCGGAACATGCAGAGCTGCGCCGATCTTCTCGCCGATAATCATGAATGGTGCCATCCAGCAGATGCAGTGACACATCGCTCGCTTGCCGAGGAACAAGTTCGGGATGAAGAACAGCGCGATGATGATCAGGTAGATGACCATCGCCTCGATTGACGTCACCGAGATTCCGTATTCGATATGGAAGAACGGATCGACCGAGACGATACCTCCAGCGACGACGAAGCCAATGACGATCGACGCTACCCATGGCACCCAGATAATCCATTTGATGAGCAGACGTCTGCCCAGCTTGCTCGGTTTTTCAAGCGCATCGCCTTCGAACTCCTGCATTCCGCCTGCCGGGCAGATCCAGCCGCATATCGCGCGACGCAGAAAGATTGCGCTCAGAAGCTGAAGCGTGAATGCGATGGCGCTGCCGGCGATGATTCCCTGGAATGCCCCGTAGACGATGAGGTACGGGGAGAAATAGAAAATGGTTACGGGGAACAGCGCGAATGAGGCGAGAAGAATCGCCTTGCGAATGCGTTGGCGCTTGGCTGTTTTCATGCTGTGTTTCCTTTCGCGTGTGATGGATGATTGCTAGCGGCTTTGTTTTGGCTTGCCGCCTACTGCGATGCAGAATGCCTTGAAAGCGATAAAAACGCGCTCGGCGAGCTCGTCCTCTGGGATGTCCATTCCGGAGGCGAGCAGAACGGCGAGACCGTGCGTGAAAACGATCATGTTCAGATAAAGCTCATGTGCCGCTTCGTGACTGAGGTGGCCGAGCTCGACGATGCAATCTTCCACACCGGGCTGCGATACGGATAGGTAGAGGTCTTCGAGGCTGCGCGCGCCTAGGAAAGGGGAGAGGTACATGAACGTGAAGAGCTTGGATTCCTCGCGGGCGAGTCGCAAGTGCGTGAGCCCGTTCGACTCGAAGAGGTTTTCGCCGTCGTTCGCGTGCTGGGTGTTGTAATTCGTGACCCACTTGCGAGCGTATTCGTAGAGCGCGATGATGAGGCCGTCCATGTCGCCGAAGAGACTGTAGATGGGCTGTACCGAACACCCGGCTTTTTCGGCGATGACACGTGCGCTCAGAACCTCGTATCCCTGCTCGCGGACCACTTCCAACGCCGCCCCGAGCACTTCCTCTTCACCAAACTTCTGCTTCGGCATAACCTCTCCTTTCAATATTACGAATGTAATATAACAGTTGTAATATAAAAGGCAAGTTTTGCTTTTTGGAATACTTCGCAGAGCGATTTCTACGTGCAGAATAGCTGCTGACTGCATATGCTCCGCCGCATCGAACTCTACAGAAACAGTCGCGACATGTATTCCCCTCATACCTTCGGCGTTGCGATTGTTCAAAATTGATGGGCAGCGCGCGTGTAAATACGGTGATAATGGATGTGTTCGGCTACGGCCAAGAAGCTTGTGTTGCAAAAGGCATCCCAGGAAAAGGAGCTCATTATGTTGCACGAAGTTAAGTTCCCATCATCAAATCAGCGTGACCAGGTGGTTGGTTGGATCTACGTCCCAGCTTGCGAGCCAGAGGGTGTCGTGCAGCTCGTGCACGGTTTCGGCGAGCACTCGCGCCGCTATCTTCATCTGATCGTCGCGCTTATGGATGCTGGTTTCATCGTTGCGGCTAATGACCACGTTGGTCATGGTGCTACGGCGATGCTCAACGATACATGGGGTGACTGGGGCGAAGGCGGCCCGCACACCATGATGGAGGATGAGAAGCTGTTCAAGAACATCGTATGCGAGAAGTATCCCGATCTGCCGTATTTCATGTTTGGTCATTCCATGGGCTCCATGATTGCGCGCGACTTTTCTACGAAGTACGGT
>CACZSV010000095.1 GCA_902783925.1 uncultured Coriobacteriaceae bacterium | reverse complement strand
CGGTAATGGTCAGCGAATCGAGCAAGCCGGACTCCGCCACGATGGACGAGACATCCGCGGGGATGCCGACTCCCAGGTTGGCGACGGCGCCCTTGGTGAGCTCCATTGCGCAACGGCGGCAGATGACCTTGCGCGGCGAGAGGTCAAGCACGGGCAACTGGTCGAGCGGCTTTTTGATCTGCCCGGAAAACGCGGGCTCGTAGTAGACGCCCTCGGTCTGCCAGCAGCAATCCTGGCTGGTAGCCTGCACGACGTAATCGACCATGATGCCGGGAATCTGCACGGACTTGGGGTTGAGCGTGCCTTTCTGTGCGAGGTACTCGACCTGCACGATGACGATTCCACCGCTATTCTTGGCGGCAGAGGCGACGGCGAGGCCCTCATTGAGAACGCTCTCATGATCGAAGGTGATGTTGCCGTTTTCGTCTGCGACTGTGCCGCGCAAAATGGCGACGTCAAGCGGGAAGCTCTTATAGAACAGGTACTCTTCCCCGCCAAACTCGATGAGCTCGCAGGCGTCCTCGGTGGTCTCGGGGTTCATGCGACCGCCTTCGACGCGAGGATCGACAAAGGTGCCGAGGCCGACCTTGGTGATCATGCCCGGACGACCGGCCGCGATCTCTCGCCAGAGATTGATGATAACACCCTGCGGAAGGCAATGGCACTTGATCTCTCCCGCCTGGACGAGCGCGTTGAGCGCGAACGCCGAGCCGATATGCGCCGCCGACCAATTGGTGATAAGACCGGGACCTGCCTCGCCGAGCACCGTGACGCCGCGCGTCTTCCAGTCGCCCATCGCACAGCCCTGCTTGAGGTTCAAGTTGCGGGGATGGCCCGTCTCTTTGAAGTTATCGCGGATAGCGCGGCCGATTTCCTCTGCCCAGCCGGACAATCCCATGCCGGCCACACCGATGGTCGCACCATCGGGGATGAGCTCTGCTGCCTGCTTGGCGGTAATGAACTGTGCCATGTCGTGTTCGCTCCTTATGGATAGTAGTGATTGCCTAGCGATATGTCGCTTCGCCGTCGTAGATGCGGCTGGTGACGACCGAGAAATGGAAGATGGGCTTGTCGACGCGCAGGATGCGCATCGGGTTATGGACGACGCCCGCGGGCGCGAAGATGATGGACGACTTCGTGAGAAGATGCTTCTCGCCGTCGATGGTGAACTCGATCTCGCCGTTCAGATTGCTCGGGTCGTCAGGATCGGAACCGAAAAACCCGATGAGCTCGTCATCATCGTGAACATGCTCCATGAAAATCGGATCGCGCTCGGGCACTTTCGAATACCACGCGGTGTTCATCTGGAACGCCCCTGGCACGCGCTCGCCGTCGATCCAGACGATGCGGTGCGCGAACTTCTCGTAGATTGCCTTGAACTCCGGATCCATCTGCGGCGATATCGGCGTCTGCACGATATTGCGCGCGTATTTTCCCGACTCGTTGTTCAAAATAACCATAACCCCTCCTGTCCTGAAACGCCTCTTTTGCCCATAACAGAGCAATAGTAAGCATTGCGCTCGGATATTTAAATAGACAGTATTGAAAGGTGTATGGTTTATGGTGCGATGCTCGGTGAGTCGCGATGAACGTCATGCCGACTCACCTCCCCCGCCGTTGGCTGCAGCCCTTACAGGTCGCGGTGCGTGAAGGAGCGAGCGCCGCTCGCGTAATCGCCCACGATATGCCCCTCCCCTTCGAGCTGGTATTTGTAAGTGACCAACCCGTCGAGCCCGACAGGGCCACGCGCATGCACCTTCGCCGTGGAAATGCCGACCTCAGCGCCAAACCCGTACCGGAAGCCATCGGCAAAGCGCGTCGAGCAATTGCGATACACGCCGGCGGAATCGACCAGGCGCATGAAGGTCGCGGCAGCTTCGTCATCGGCGCCGATGATGCAATCGGTATGGTGCGAGCCGTGCTCGTTGATAAACGCGCAGGCCTGCACGACATCGTCGATAAGCGCGATGGAGAGCGTGCATTCGAGATATTCGCGGAAATCGTCCACGGCAATAGTCTCAACTGCGCATGAGTCCGCAAGCAGCGCGGCTGCCTCGGATGTCGCGCGCACGCTCACGTCGGCTTGAGCAAGCGCGGCTCCGAGCTTGGGCAGAAACTCAGACGCAATGGGACGGGCGACGAGAATGGTCTCCACTGCATTGCATGCAGCAGGGTACTGAATCTTCGCGTCGACGATCACGCGGCATGCGAGCTCGAAATCTGCCGAAGCGTCGACGTAGATATGGCAAAGACCGTCCGCATGTCCCATGACGGGGATCTTCGTATGGTCCATGATGTAGCGCACGAACGCATTCGACCCACGCGGAATGAGCAGGTCAACACAATCGTCGCAATTGAGCAGCTCGTCGATTTGCGCATGCGCCTCGACTTGCAGCAGGCATGCCTGCGGAAGCCCGGCCGCGACAGCCGCACCGTGGATGATGGCAAAGAGTGTGCGATTGGTTTCCGCCGTCTCGCTTCCGCCCTTCAACACAGCGCAGTTTCCGCTCTTCAGACAGAGCGTCGAGATCTGAACAAGAGCATCGGGGCGCGCCTCGAAGATGACGCCGATGACGCCAATGGGGCACGTGACGCGGCGCAAAATGAGGCCTTCGTCGAGTTCGCGCTCAAGCGTCATGCGCCCAACGGGATCGGGAAGCCCGATGAGCTGCTCGATGCCGGCGAGCACATCGTCGAGCTTATGCTCGTCAAAGCGCAGACGCTGCACGATGCTTGCCGCGACGCCGGACTTTTCGGCCGCCGCCAAGTCGCGCGCATTGGCGGCGAATATCTCATCACGAGCTGCCGCAAGGGCATCTGCCACAGCCTTGAGCGCCGCATCGCGCTGTTCGCGTGTCGTGGCGGCCAGATACGGAGCCGCTGCCTTCATTTGAAAAACGTCTTCGCGCACACCCATGATGATCCCTCGTTTCTGAATTGCGGACGGAACAAGGATAGCGTTCGTTGAGCGGGAGTGGCGTCAAGGATAGCGCCAAATCCCCCAAGGGTGCAATTTCGCTCTTGAAGCCAAGCTCGCTGAATCGCAGTTCAATATGTCGCCTTCCCCGTAATACCTGCCATGGCGTTGCCACTATCGCACATTAGTGTCCAAAGCTTGGGAACGTCATGCCCACTCACCCAGGCAGTTGCTTGAATAGAAGATGTATCACAGAAAACCTCTTGACTCTGACGTTACGTCATAGTTTATCTTCGTGTTCGTGACGAAGAGGAAGGCCAACACCATGAAGACCGTGCACGAAGTTAGCAAGCTTGCCGGCGTGAGCGTGCGGACCTTGCAGTATTACGACAAGATCGGCCTTCTTGTGCCCGCATCGCGCAGCGAGGCAGGATATCGGCTCTACGACGACGATGACCTCGCCCGGCTGCAGCAGATTCTCTTTTTTCGCGAGCTCGAGTTTCCGCTCGCGCACATACGCCGCATCATGGAGAGCCCCCACTTCGACGCAAATGAGGCACTCGACCAGCAAATACAGCTGCTCGAACTCAAGAAAGAACACATCGAGGAGCTCATCGAGCTCGCCAAGAAGACAAGGAATGGAAAGGTGAAGACCGTGAGTTTTAATGCATTCGACACCAGCAAGATCGACGAATACGCAAAGCGTGCTCAGGAACAATGGGGCGACACGCCCCAGTGGGAAGAGTCCGAAGCCAAGCGCAAGGGCCGCTCGAAAGAAGACGAAGCGGCTCTGGCGAGGAAGCTGCTCGAATTGTTCGTGCCCTTTGGGAAGATGGCCGTGCAAGGCAAAGACCCCGAATGTGCCAATGCGCGCAAGCAGGTGCAGGCTCTTCAGCGCTTTATCTCCGCAAATTACTACCAGTGCACCGACGAGATTCTCGCCGGGCTGGGCAAGATGTATGCATCGGGCGGTGAGTTCACGCTCAACATCAATAACGTCGCGGGACCGGGCGCCGCAGAGTTCGCCGCACGCGCAATCGAAGCATATTGCGCGGCTTGACAGGCCGCGCGTACGGATTCCGGCCAGCTCACTTCGCCATTTGTTAAGACTTGGTTTCACTTGAATAGCGCCTTGATGCGAGATGCTATCATCGCGGACGTATGCAAACACAAATCTGGAGGCTGTTATGACTCGTGTGGGTATTCTTGGCTATGGCAATCTTGGACGCGGAATCGAACTTGCCGTGACGCAAAACGACGACATGGAACTCGTCGCAGTGTACACGCGCCGTGACCCGGCAACGGTCAAGGTGGCAACCGAAGGCGTGGCCGTCAAGCCCGCATCTGCGCTCGATAGCGGAGAAGAGCCCATCGACGTGCTCGTATTATGCGGCGGATCTGCGACGGACCTGCCCGAGCAAACCCCCAAGTACGCAGCCCTCTACAACGTGATCGATAGTTTCGACACGCATGCGAATATCCCCCAGCATTTCGCCGCCGTCGACGCAGCGGCGGCGGGCGCCGGCAAGGTCGCGCTTATCTCGTGCGGCTGGGACCCGGGCCTGTTCTCGCTCAACCGCCTGTATGCCACTTGCATCTTGCCCGCAGGCGCCGACTACACCTTCTGGGGCAAGGGCATAAGCCAGGGCCATTCCGATGCGATCAGGCGCATTGACGGCGTGGCCGACGCCAAGCAGTACACCATTCCCGTCGAAGAGGCCCTCGAGGCCGTGCGCTCCGGCTCGAACCCTGAGCTCACGACGCGCCAGAAGCACACGCGCGAGTGCTGGGTCGTCCTCGAAGAGGGAGCCGACGCCGAGGCTGTTCGCAAGGCAATCGTCGAGATGCCGAACTACTTTGCCGATTACGACACGACCGTGAACTTCATCTCGCAAGAGGAGCTCGACCGCGACCATGCGGGACTCCCCCACGGCGGATTCGTCGTGCGCACGGGCAAGAGCGCTGCCGGATCGCCCATGACCATCGAATACTCCCTCAAGCTGGCCTCGAACCCCGAGTTCACGTCGAGCGTGCTTATCGCCTACGCCCGCGCCATCGCGCGTCTGGCCGGCGAGGGAGCAAGCGGATGCAAGACGGTGTTCGACATCGCGCCCGCGTACCTGAGCCCGCTTTCCGACGAGGAGATTCGCGCGCATCTGCTGTAAGAGAGCGAAACAAATAAGCAATCTGCCAAAGGGGACAGACTCCTGCACAACATAGGGGTCTGTCCCCTTTCTCGCGCAGGCTCCTGCACAACATAGGGGGTCTGTCCCCTTTCTCGCAGACTCCTGCACAACAAAGGGGTCAACATAGGGGGGTGTTCCTATAGTTTTGTCAAGTGTCTTTCCGGGTTGGTTTCTTCGAAGAAGGCAATGCTGACGCGGGCCCTTTTGGGCCTGCGTTTTTGTGGGCAACCTGTCGCGAACGGCTACGCTAGGCCGCGTACGGGACCTTGTCCCGCATGATCGCGTATATCACCTTCAACCGCTTCCTCGCAACCGCCTTGAGCGCCTTGCCGT
>CACZSV010000094.1 GCA_902783925.1 uncultured Coriobacteriaceae bacterium | reverse complement strand
CTTCTGCGTTGTACTGGATGATGGCATCGTTTTCGCGAGCTATCTCGTCATTGAGTCTGTTAAACGAGCTCTTTGGCATGTATACCTCACCACGAACCTCGATAGACTCGGGGAAATTCGCCGCTCCGCTTTCAAAACTCAGACGCGAGGGAACATCTTTTACCTGTTGGATATTCAAAGTGACGTTCTCGCCTACGGCCCCATCGCCACGCGTTGCGGCACGTACGAGCATGCCACGCTCGTACGTGAGCGCAATGGAAGAGCCGTCGATCTTGAGCTCGCAGCAATACGTGAGCGGATGCCCCACAGCTTCCCTGGTGCGTTTGAGCCATTCGTCAAGCTCGTCAAGATCCATCGCATCGTCAAGCGAGTACATGCGCACTGCATGTGCAGCAGGCGTGAACTGTTCCGCCACGCCGCCTCCAACTGTCTGCGTGGGCGAATCCGCACGCAGCAGCTGGGGATACGTTCGCTCGAGATCGGCAAGCTCACGATTCAGCGAATCGTAAACAGAGTCCTCGAGCACGGGAGCATCATAGAGATAATACTGATCACGAGCATGCTGGAGCGTTTCGCGCAGCTCGTCCACGCGACGACGGACCTCCTCGTTGGGTTCGTCTTGGATCATATCCAGAAGGGAGTCTTGCTGGGGTTCGTCTGTCATAGTTTTGCCTATTCAGTTTCGCCGGGCTTGTGCGACAGTTCAGGCTGAACAGCTGAATGCGCGTGCGTTGCCACGTCGTCACCCACCTTTTCAAGCGTAATCTCGAAATTGAGGCGTTTGCCTGCCATGCGGTGGTTGAAATCGACCGTAACCTCATCTTCGTTCGCTGCGACGACAGTTACTTCCTGAACACCGTTATTGCTCTGGAGGTAGACCGTCTGGCCAACATTATCGGCGAGCTGGTCAGCCAGTTCGCCAAGTTCGCTTCTCTTGAAACTCTTCAGAAGATTGGAATCGTATTCGCCATAGGCATCCTTTGGCTCGATCGCAACTGTGCGAGTCTCACCGAGCTCCATCTCGCGCACCGCCGCATCAAAGCCGGCGATGATCTTGCCATCGCCTACGGTAAACTCGAGTAGCTCTCCACCATGACTTTCGGTCGAATCGAAAATCTCGCCATCATCGAAGCGGCCCACGTACGACACCGCAACCTGCTGCCCCTCTTTGGCCATAATCGCCCTTTCTAAAAAATGTTTGCTGTACTGCTATGGTAGCCCAAGAGTCAGACACTGTATGACCGCGTTTGCCATTTCGTAAGCTTGAAAGCAGCAAAGGTGCACTGGCCCCGTCGCGATACCGGCCCACCTTTCGGGTTTTGCAGCAAAGGTGTACTGGATTCAAGGCTGATTTGACTCACCTTTCTCGATGCGGGATGCGAGCTCGTCCGCGCGGAATTAAAGCCAGAGGAGCGATCGTGACAGTGGCTTTTCGCGACGACGCGCTGAGCTCCGGGCGGGCCGCATTCCGCAACACACGACACAGGTTGCGTCGTTCTCCACAACCTATGTCAAATGCGGTCTAGAAATGACATAGGCTGTACCCTATCCATAACCCGCGTCGAAAATGGAGCGAAACCGACGCAGGTTGCACCCGTGCGCTCAGCACATCAGGTGCGAGGCTGGGCGCCTTTTGCAGCGCTGCGCATGACGCTTCGATCCACATGCACGTCAATCATCATGGCCGCCGCCCAAATCTCGACAGACAACGCGGCCTGCTCGACGAGCATCTCCAAACCATCCATTGCAAATGCACCTCGCTCTTGTGCACCCGCAATAAGTGCGGTGACCCCATGGCCATACACAGTATCGAGCACGACCTGCCCTTGGTGCAGCAATCCCGTATCTATAATCGCTTCATCATCTGGCTGCATGCCTCGCGGCGTAGCGTCAACGAGAATGTCCGCCGAGGGAATAATCGAGTCTACATTTGCATAGTCCATAGCCCGCAGACAATTCCCCTCGTCTTCATCAAGACTCGTCTGCGCACGCGTGATACAAGAACGGGAACGCGCCTTTTCACGCGAGACTAACGCGACCTGCTCGGCACCTGCCTGCGCAAATGCGACGGCGATCGCCGCTGCCGTCGGACCAGTGCCGCACACGATAGTTTGCGCTCCGGCGATGCTCTTGCCCGTCACGCGCTCGATCGCACCCGCCGCGCCCGCGCCATCGGTATTGTATGCATAGATCTTGAAATCATTGTGCCTCACCAGCACGTTTGCCCCGCCGGCTGCATCGGCTTGCGCATCCGCGAAATCCGCCTGCGCAAGCGCCAGACGCTTATAGGGCATGGTCACATTCATGCCCCAATACTTTCCCGTGCGTACAAGCGACATCTCGAATGAGGCACTGTCCTTGCCCTCGCAGTGAACGGCGTAGTAGTTCCACCTCGAGAAAGCAGGGTTCTCCTTGGCAAGCTCCCTGTAGCACGCGTTGTGCATAACCGGAGACAACGAATGTGCGACGGGATTTCCAACAAGCACGAAATCAAACGAAGTGTACGGCGTAACACCCGGTAGCGTCATGGATTCTCTCCTATTGTTTCTGGTTGAGAGCGGTCATCGCGACAGCAAGTCTATCGATACAGCGAAGCGCGCGCGTATGCAGCGGATCCGCAGAGTTTAATGGCGTTACGAGAATCGCATGCATCCCGGCACGATGCGCACCCAAGATGTCCGTGTAGCTCTGATCG
>CACZSV010000093.1 GCA_902783925.1 uncultured Coriobacteriaceae bacterium | reverse complement strand
GGCCAAAGGTGCATGGATTTCTCTATCGGAGACGTTCACCTTTTACCTCCAATAGCAAAGGTGCTTGGATATCGGCGCCCGCGCCGTACACCTTCTGCCTCCGGGGCCAAAGGTGCGCCGGGCCTATCTATCGGAGCCGTACACCCTCTGCCTCCGGGACCAAAGGTGCATGGGCTTGCGGCCCGGCTGGATTGCCGGCGGACGGGGCGTGGGGCAATGGGTGCAGGGCATGGCGCAGTTCCACGCAAGCTCAGGACTGTCCGAGCACAGGATACATGCAGATATCGGATACGCAGCGCATTCGCGATTTCGCGAACTGCGAGGAGCTAGAGGCGCGGCGGGAGCGAGGACTATCTGAGCGTGCGCAACACGCGGGTTCCGCAGCTGCCGCGCCCCAAGCGACGAGCGGGTGGCGAGCGCATGAGCAAATGCGCTGCGTATCGATTCCTCCGAGCACAGGATGCGCGTCTCAGCGCTCCCCTACAAGATGAGCGAGACCATTACCGCAATCACGAGAGCGCCGTTGATGAAGAGATTCGCCTTCATCACCGCTCCCATGGAAGGTCCGCGCACCTCATGCGTGAGCGGACTCGTGAGCATAAAGCGCATAGTGCCCAGGCCAAAGACGAGTGTGACGCACGCGGCCCAGAAGCCAGAATTGAAATACCAGAACGCACAATGCAAAACGAGCGCAACCCACACCACGAGAAACGCCCTATATACAATGCGGCTGCGTTCACGGCCCAAGAGCACAGGCAGCGTTTTTCGCCCGACTGGTTCATCTCGCTCGATATCGCAATTGTTCTGCGTAGCCATCACCATTGCTATGCCTATGACAAAAGCTCCCAAGCACAAGATGAGCTCGATCCAGTCAAGATTTGGAGCGCCTAAAAGCCCAAGTTGCGGATTGGAATGCGCGGCAAAGATCCAGATGTCTGCCAAGGGAATGAGCGCTCCCATGACCACACCGCTTACGAGCTCGCCAAGCGGCAAATACGAGATGGGAAGAAATCCGCCGGAATAGCAGACAATAAAAAGAGCTCCAATTGCGGCAATAATGAGAGGAACGGCACTTGCGGACCAGACTACGCATATCATGCCGCAGACAAACGCCACAACCATGTAGAAAATACCCAAGGCAAGCACGTGCCTCGGGTTGGGGTTGTTGTATACGAGCACGGCATCGGTCGGGTCATCCGAATTCTCGACGGTGTCCGTACCCGCACGATAGTCGACCCAATCATTGATAGTGTTGACAGCCGACTGAGCAAAAACGGAGACCGCGAGCAAGAGACACCAGATCACCGCAGAAAACTCGTATCCCTGCGCTATCGAGAACACGCCGCCAAAAACCGTCGTGAGCACAGATGGCCCCGGCCACGTATGAGGCGCGGCAAGCCGCACGCACATCAGCGGGGTCAGCCGTTCGTATGTGGGCTTTAGCGTTTTCTGATTCACGACAGTCGCTGCCTCTTATGAAATCTTGAACGACCCATCTGCCTCGTTATAAGCAATATTCTTAGATGAATAGCCCTTCTGCTTCATCCACACGAGCTGCGGGTCGATGAGATTGGCCGGAGGGAACACGTTTTTGCCGTTTGCATCGAGCGATAGCGGGTATTCGCTGATCGGGTATGTATTGGCGACCTTCTCGTTGAGATTCGCCTTTTCGATAAGCAGCGCGCGGTATTTCTCTGGGCTAGCGTTGATGGCACTCGCCGCCTTATCCCAAACTTTGCGCACGTTCGCGAGCGTCTCGGCGCCATCGCCCGTATTGAACGCCTTGCGTGCAATCATGACCGATTGCGAGATGTTCTCGCCCGTCGTGTCGTCGGCGAGCACGACCATGCCACTTGCCTCCCCCAACGCAAGCATGGAGCCGGGCAAAGCCGCCGCATCGAGCTGACCTGCCTCAACAAGGCTATAGCGCTCTGGCAAGCTCGCGACTTCGCTCGTCTTGATCGTCGAGGAATCGATACCTGCCTGTTCGCAGAGCTTGTCG
>CACZSV010000092.1 GCA_902783925.1 uncultured Coriobacteriaceae bacterium | reverse complement strand
GAATGATGGCTTCAGCCTATTTACCGTGAGGGCGTCGAACACAACACTAGCTTGGGTCGAGAGCAACTATCTGACATCGGATTGGGCCGTATACTCTGCACAGATCGGAGAATCCGCGAACATTGGTCAGCCCGTGAAGCTCGACGAGGGAAATGCGGATTATGATACGCCGGAGCTTGCCGTTATTGGGTCGACCGTTTATTGGATAGTCCAACCAACGAGCAACGGCCCACGCGCCTCCGAGAATTCACATCTCAAGGCGGCGGGTGGGGCTGTTGCAGCGGAAATACTCACCTCGCGCGGCAGGTTTAACGGTGGCCTTTCTACGAGCGGAAATGTGCTGACGGCGATGCCCCGTGCCGATACGTCATCCGGCGTGCACTACGAGCTCACCGCAATAATGTCTGGCACCGGTTCGGTTGTCGCAAAACAGATCCTGCCTCGTTCGTACAGGCCATCGAATGCCGTGTACGTGAACAATGCCTTTGCGTTTACCATTCCCGCTTCGTATGACTACGGTGGGGGAATCGCCAACGTCGGGACATATTTCCCCATCGCAGGCAACCAATGGCTGCGCCTGACAAAGCAATCCCTGACTCCGCCCGGCATGTGCTATGGGTGGCTTTTCGCCAAATCCGGCTCGCGCACGGTGTTCGTGGACACAAAAGGCGAGCGCTATTTTGTCGTCGATGCGCCGGATAATTGCGAAAGCTACGGGGATTATTCGGTTTGCACCGGAGAGGTTAACGCTGTGTACAATTACGCCACCGTTAGATCGGGGCAAAAGAGCTCTGCGCAGCAAGAGAACGAAAACGCAGATACCACCATCGGGGCGTCGTCTTCGGGGGCGACAACTGTGCTGCGCAACATCACCCCAAAGCTCGCTATCTAACAAATGGTAAACTGCTCAAAGAAGGTGGATGAAAAACGAAAGGAGTGTCGCTGTGGACACTGGTTCTGAGGCTCGTCGTATCTTGCTCGTGGAAGACGAGAAGGCCATACGTGACGCCGTTGCAGCCTATCTAGAGCGCGCTGGTTATTGGGTGACGCCCGCCGCAGACGGCCAGGAGGCTGTTGATGCATTTGGCCAGCATCAATTCGACCTCGTCATCCTCGATCTCATGCTTCCAAAAATTCCCGGGGAAAGGGTGTGCCGCATCATCCGCGACAGCTCCGACATTCCCATCATCATGCTGACAGCAAAAGGAGAGGTCGAAGACCGAATCGTCGGTCTCGAGCTCGGTGCAGACGATTACCTCGTCAAGCCGTTTTCTCCGCGCGAACTCGTGGCTCGCGTGCGTGCACTTCTACGTCGCGCCAACATCGATTCCGAGCCGCAGCGCGAGGTGCTGGACTTTGGCGGCCTGACCATCGATCTTAACGGGCACAAGATTCTCGTCAACGACGAGGAGGTCGATCTCACGGCAAGCGAGTTCAAACTGCTCACTACGCTCTCGCGGTATCCCGGTCGCGTGTATTCCCGCATGGAGCTCGTCGAGAAGGTGCTCGGCTACGATTTCGAGGGCTATGAGCGCACCATCGACAGCCACGTGAAGAACCTGCGCGCAAAGATCGGCGATGATCCGCGAAACCCGCGCTGGATCTATACCGTGCATGGCGTCGGGTATCGTTTCGAGATTCCCAGGGAAGACGGCTCTCCATCTGCTGAGGCATAAATATCACGATGAACGAAGATATCCAACCGCGCGAGAAGAAACGGCTTTCCTTTGCGCTCTATGTTGCGGGAGTGTTCGTCCTCACTGCCGCAATGACGGTGCTCATTACCGCTGCTGCAATCGCGATAGTCTGGAATGTCGGCTTTGGCACGTACTCCACGGACGAAGAGCTGTATATCGCATTTATCGTGGCGGGCGTCGTCGCGCTCGTGCTCTCCGTCATACTTGGCTTGTTCTTTGCCGCGGGAATCGCGCGTCCGATCCAGCGAATTTCCAAGGCGGCTGACGCAATCAAAGAGGGCGACCTGAGCGCTCGTACGGGGCTTACGACCGACGACGAGATTGGCATGCTTGGCCAGCGATTCGACGAAATGGCCGACGCGATTGAGCGCGACCGCGATCTTGAACGACAGCTCATCGGAGATGTCGCGCACGAGCTCCGCACGCCGCTCATGGCAATCCAGGCGACGGTCGAAGCGATTCAAGACGGGGTGTTCGAAGCGGACGAGGAACATCTGAACACGATTTCGTTTGAGACAAAGCGCCTTGGCAGGCTTGTCGAGGCTCTGCTGCATCTCAACCGTCTCGAAAATGGAACGGCGGACGTCAAAAGAGAGCTTTTCAATCTCAGCAATGTTGTCGCCGGCCTTTCGACGACGCATGAGGCTCTTGTGGAATCCGCCGGCATCATGTTCTTCACCGATATCGCGAAAGACGTCATGATTGTTGGCGACCAGGATCTTATCTCGCAGGCTGTTGCGAACCTGCTTTCGAACGCCGTGCGCTACACCCCCGACAACGGCATGATTACGGTCGAGCTGATCCGCAAAGACGGCTATGCGCAGATATCGGTTTCGGATACGGGTGTAGGTATTGCCGAAGACGATCTCAAGAAAGTGTTTTCGCGTTTCTGGCGTGCAGATGGAGCACGCCAGAGCGTGGGTGGCGGTTTAGGTATCGGGCTTGCGCTCGTGCAGGAAGTCGTCGATCAGCACAGAGGCGACGTGCGTGTCGAAAGCAAGCTCGGCGAAGGCAGCACGTTTATCATGCGCTTGCCGCTCGCGTCGAGCGATTCGAGCAGGACTCCTCCTTCGCAGCGCAGAGGCGGTAACGAGAGAAGGCGCCAAAAAGCAGCTCGCAAGGAGCAGGAAAAGCTCCGCAAGATTCAAGACCGGCAGGAACGAGACAGGCGCAAGGCGCAGAATGCAGATCGCAGCTCCGGCTATAGCACCCAGGAGCTCAAGCTGTTTGGCTTGCGCGTAACCTTGCCCACGACAAAGAAAGAGGACGACAATAATGGCTGAAATTGCGATGCGGCCCGACTCCCAGGGAAAGGTCCGCGATCTGTACGATTTGGGAGACATGCTTCTCATCGTCGCCACGGATCGTATATCGGCGTTTGATTACATTCTCGAAGACGAGATACCGCACAAAGGCGAGGTACTCACCAAGCTTTCGCTTTTCTGGTTCGACCTTCTCGGGAGCACAATCGATAACCATCTCGTCTCGAGCAATGTCGATGATCTGCCGGATCAGTTCAAACCATATGAGGAATGGCTCGCTGGCCGCTTCATGCTCGTTCGCAAGGCGAACATGTTTCCGGTCGAGTGCATTGTGCGCGGTTATCTTGCGGGAAGCGGCCTGAAGGAATACCGCGCCCAGAAAACCGTGTGCGGAATCGAGCTCCCTGACGGGCTTGTGGAGGCGAGTAAGCTACCTGCTCCCATTTACACCCCTTCGACGAAAGCGGAGATAGGCGACCATGACGAAAACGTGAGCTTCGAGCGCACGGTGGAGATTCTGGGCGAAGCCGATGCGGCAGCATTGCGGGACGCATCGCTTAAGGTGTATTCGGAGGCTGCAGACTACGCGGCCTCGCGCGGCATCATCATCGCCGACACAAAGTTCGAGTTCGGAACTATCGATGGCACACTCACCCTGGCAGACGAGGTTCTCACGCCAGACTCCTCACGATTCTGGCCGCAGGACGCATATATGGAAGGAAAGAGCCAAGCGAGCTTCGATAAGCAGTTTGTGCGTGATTGGCTCGATGCGAATTGGGATCGTGCGGGGAATCCCCCGCGTTTGCCGCAGGACATCATCGATGCAACATCTGCCAAGTATGTCCAGGCATACGAGCTCATAACGGGAAATAAATTCGCCCCGGAGGCCTAGGCGGTCTGAAACGTGTGGCTTTGTGTGCCCCGCGCTTTTGCCCGTGTCTTTCTCGTTCACCAATTAAGTCACACGTTGTATGATGTTTGGTTCAAGATTCGGTGTTTTCGAAAGGTATACCCCGTATGACCCAACGTAACTTCAAAAACGAACGAAATACGAGCAAGAAACCCAAGGGCGTCGCACGTAAGTCGGCAAGCTCGGCAAAGCTCTCGAGCAAGGCGGGGTCGTCCGTCTACGTTCGATCGAAGGATACAGATAAGAAGCGTGACACGCGCGGCACCGGTCGCGCCAAGGCAGACAAAAAGGTTGAGGCCAAGTCTAGCGATTCCGCCGAGCGCCTGCGCAGGCGTGAGCGTGCCATGGTCTCTATGATGCGTGACCTTCCCGAGTACAAACATTATCGCCGCATATGGTGGGCCTTCATGGCCATCGCCGTTGTTGGCGTCCTTGTTTCTTGGATTCCCAATGCATTGGTCGGCAACGGCATTATTTCGAGCGACTATTCCGAGACGGCTCGGTTCGTCGCCGGAGTTGGATTTGTCATCGCGATTCTCGCGCTTGTAGTTGCGTTCTACATCGACCTTGGCAAGATTCGCAAGCTGCAGAAGCAGCAGGAGAACAAGGCGCGTACGCTGACTAAGTCCGAACGCCGTAAGCTCGATGACGCCATCGCTGCGAGCATAGAGGCCGAAGAACAGAAGAAGGCCAACCGGAAGGGCAAGATGCCCTGGAATCGCAGTAAGGACACCGGCGCGAAAGCTGACGACGCTTCAGAAGACGAAGCAGACGCGGACGACAAGTAATCTGGAGGCGCGATGCTCTTCACCGCAAAATATGTTATCCCCATCACGTCTCCGTATATAGAAGACGGCGCCGTTCTCGTGAAGGACGACAAGATTGAGGACGTGGGCACGTCCGCGGCTCTCAAAGCGAAGTATCCCGATGAGGAAGTACGCGATATGGGGCTCTCGGCGCTCATGCCCGGTTTTGTCGACGTGCATACGCATCTTGGCTACACCGCAATGCGCGGAATGTTCGGAGATCTCCCCTATGCGAGTTGGAAGCGCGAGGTTCTGCGCCACGAGCTTTTCTTCTATGACGAAGACTGGGTTGACTCCGCCCGTCTTGGCGTTCTGGAGGCAATTGCGAGCGGCATCACGACGGTTGCGGACATCTCTTCTTCCGACTGCACGCTTAAGGCGGTGGAGGAAATGGGATTACGAGCCCGCGTGTATCTCGAAGTGATGACGACGCATCGTGAGCATACCCACGACGTCGTGCAAGAAGGAGTAGAAAAGCTTGAGCGGTGGCGCCAGCAAACCAAATCGGAGCTCATCGATTTTGGTATTGCGCCGGGTCCCGTCTATGCATGCCACCCGGAAGTGTTTCGCGAGATAGCGCGCTATGCCACGAGCGAAAACATGCCCGTTGCCATGCATCTGGCCGGAAGTCAGGAAGAGACCGACTTTATTCGCTACGGGTCGTCTCCCTTTAGCGTGCATGGAAGTGAACACGAGCACGGAAAGCTTACCGCCGCCTATCCCCCCTGGCTGCCTGCGGGAGCATCCCCCGTGAAATACGTGAGTAATTGGGACATACTCGATGTTCCGGAGGTTCTTCTCATCCATTGCGTCCATGTCGATGACGAGGACGTTGCGATTCTCAAAGACAAGGGCGCCGCAATTGGGTATTGCCCGAGGATCAACGCAAAGCTCGGAATGGGATCCGCCCCCATCGACAAGTTTGTGAACGCGCGTCTCACAGTTGGTCTGGGAACGGACTCTCCGGCCGCTGTGGACACGACGGATATGATCGATGAGATGCGCATCGGGCTTATGATTACACGCGCGACGAGCACGGGACCAAGATTGCAGGCATCTTCGGCGAACACGTTGCGTATGGCTACCGTAGAGTCTGCCCGTGCGCTTGGGATTGAAGACAAGGTGGGGTCGCTCGAGTCTGGAAAACAGGCCGACATTATCGCAATCGACCTCCACAACTCCCATCAAAACCCCACGAGCAATCCGGAAAGCGCCGTAATCTACACAGCCAATCAGGACAATGTCAAGATGACCATGGTTGCGGGCCGAATACTGTACGATGATTTTGTGCATGTATCTGGTTGCGACAGAGATGGGATTGTCGAGACCGCGCGCAAGCTGCGCGAGCGTATTCGCGGAGAGGCTCAAGACGACGCGCTGCGCAAGGAAATCCTCGATCATGCGACCGAAGACGAGCGAGACCGCTACAACAGATAGGATGCTGAAATGGCGCAAAAAATGAGAAAAAAGAGAAAGAACAACCAGCTGACCAAGCAGCAAAAGCTCGAGCAAGAGCAGGCCCTCGCGTATCGTCACGAGCAATCGGAAAAACGCAACCGCCTTATCAAGACGATTCTTGTTGCGGCTCTGAGCATCTTGCTCATCCTTGCTTTCTGCTTCCCGGCGATAACGATGCTTATTCATTAAGATTGTTAATAGGGGTGCGGCAAACGAGCGCTGCACCTTTGCACTGTTGCAATGTTTAGCGCGCCCATGGGTTTCCATAGGCGCGCTATGTTGTTTACACGCTCCACACCACCCCCGCTCCATCGTGTCGGAGTGCGTCAGCGTTTCAGGGACAATGCCGAACACGAGTAAGGGCGGGTTTCTGAACTGCCCGCACAGCGGGCGTTGAGCCGCGGCATCAGTGCTCGGCGGGGTATCTGGCATGGAACCAAGTTGCCAAATCTGCGATAAGGGTTTTTCGCCGT
>CACZSV010000091.1 GCA_902783925.1 uncultured Coriobacteriaceae bacterium | reverse complement strand
GGCGTGCTCGCCATCGCCTGCGCGTGGTTCAATGCCCCGCTCATGACGCTGCTTCAGAAAAACGTCCCCGACGAGAAGCTCGGCCGCGTTATGGGCCTCTTTACAGCTATGAACGGGATGGCCATCCCCGCAGGTACCGCACTTGGCGGCGTCATAGCCGAGGTCACGGGCACGCCGCTTTTCTTTCAGATCGATGGCGTTTTCATATTTCTTTTGGGTGTGTCGCTCGCTCTTTCAAAGAGCGCGCGAAAGCTTGACGAGGAACCCGCGCTTTCGTGATACTCCGTTGCAGTCTCTTGGCTTTCTGCGCGTCTCTATTTGTTGTCGAAATCCTGCACGAATCGGTAACCGTACCCGCGCACGGTTTCGATGACATTCGGGCTCAGCCCAACGCTCGAAAGCTTATCGCGCAGACGCTTGATGTGCGTGTCGACCGTCTTTGTCTCGACCACATACTGCCAATCCCTCGCCTCACGTAGCAGCTGCTCGCGGCCAAGAACGGTCCCCGCATGTGACATGAGCGTGACGAGGAGCTCGAACTCACGCGGAGTAAGATCGATGTCCTTCCCATCGAAGGTTGCACGATGTCCCGCTTCGTCGAGATGGATGCCGCTCACATCGAGTATGCGAGCGCCTTCGGCATTGCTCTCGCTTTCTTGCGGAGCACGACGAAGGAGCGCATGCACGCGTGCAAGCAGCTCTCTGATGCCGAAGGGCTTCGCGAGATAATCGTCCCCGCCCAATTCGAGACCGACGACTTTGTCTAGCTCTGTGTCTCGGGCAGAGAGGAACAAAACGGGGACATTGCTTTTTGCGCGTATGCGCCGGCATACCTCGTAGCCATCGATGCCGGGAAGCATGACATCGAGGATAATGAGGTCGTATTCTGCTTGCGTCGCCATTTCCACGGCATCGTTGCCGTCGTGGGCGACGTCGACTTTATAGCCTTCTTTTGAAAGGTTGAAACTTACGAAATCGGTTATCGACTGCTCGTCGTCGACAACGAGTATTCTCTGTTCGCTGTTCTCTTCCATGGCAGCTCCTGATTCCATATTTTTGCCTGTTACGATTTGTTTTCATTGTACGTGTTCGCTCGGGCATATACGCTACGCTGTAACTGAACCGTTGTATGGCGTTATAAGCGCAGAGGAGCTGCGCTGAATGGAGACATATGCTGCTGACAGTCGATATTGGCAATACGCAAACGGCCCTCGGGCTCTTCGACGATGCCGATCTTGTGAACCACTGGGTATTCAATACGCGCGCCCAGGACACCGCAGACGAGCTGCAGTTTTTGCTTGCAGGACAGTTCAGTTTGAACAGCATCAGCCCCGAGCGATGCCATGACGTCGTTCTTGCGTCCGTTGTGCCCGCACTCACCGAGTGCTGGGAGATCGTGGCGCGGCGCATTACGGGCAAAGACCCTATTGTCGTTGGCCCGGGTATCAAGACGGGTGTTGCAATGCGCTACGACAATCCAGCCGAGGTGGGGGCAGACCGCATTGCAGATGCGATTGCCGCCATCGATATGGTCGGGGCTCCTGCTGTGGTCGTCGATCTTGGAACGACAACCAATATTGAGGTCATCGACGAAAAAGGGCGTTTTCTCGGTGGAATAATTGCCCCTGGAATGGGCACAGGAGCGGCGGCGATGTTCGAAAACGCAGCCCGCCTGCCTCAAGTCGATATCGTTGAACCAGGCCAGGCGATTGGCACCAATACCATAGACGCCATGCGTTCTGGAATCGTCTACGGAGAGGTTGCACGCATCGATGGACTTGTCCGTATGATCTTCGATGAGATTGGCTATAAGGCTCCCGTTATTGCCACAGGCGGCTTTTCCGGGCTCATTGCCGATCTCTCGCAGGAAATAACCCACCGCGAACCCCGGCTCACGCTGTACGGCTTGCGGCGTATTTACGAGAAAAACAGTAGGTAAGGGGAGGGTGCTGTTGTGGATGCCCATGTAGCGGATGCAAATTGTCTGCAGGATGTTTTTGCCAAAGATGTCCCAGCAAGCGTCCTTGAGTTTCTCGAACAAGTCGACCCGCCAGCCGAGGTGCGCGACTATATGATCGACACGGTCAACGAGATGCGCTGTCAGCAAGCGCGCCAGGCTCAGTTCGTGAGCGATGTCAGCCATGAGATTAGGACGCCGCTCACTGCGATTCGCGGTGCGGCGGAAACCTTGCTCGAAGGCGGTGTTCCCGAGGATATGGCGCAACGCTTCTTGCAGCAGATTGTCAAGGAATGCGATCGCCTCACGCGCCTTGCAAACGATTTGCTCACCCTGCAGCGCGCAGAAGGCGATCAAATGGAACTCACGCGCCTGAATTTGCGTGCTGTGGCAGATAATTGCGCATTGCTGATGCAGGGGCTTGTCGAGGAGCGCGGCGTCAATCTTGTTGTGGTGGGAGAGGCCCCAGATGTTAACGGCAATGCAGACGCTGTCAATCAGATCCTCGTCAACCTCATCGAAAATGCGAGCCGTTTTGCAGGCGAAGGCGGCAATGTGCGCGTTGAGATCACGTCGAGCATGGAGTACTCGATTATTGCCGTGAAAGATGACGGGCCCGGATTTGGTGACGAGGCCCCAGAACATCTCTTTGATCGTTTCTATCGCGCGGACCAGAGCCGCGCGCGCTTCAAGGGAGGCGGCAATAGCGGGCTTGGCTTGGCCATAGTCAAGGCGTTGACCGAGGCTATGAACGGCACTGTCGAAGCAGCCAACCTGCCGGGGCATGGTGCAGTCTTTATCGTGGCGATTCCCTCATTGCCGCCGGAGGACTGGGCGGAAACAGCGCCATGTGCACGTCTCGACCAGACTGTCCACGAGTCCGTTCTTGGAATTCACGAATAGGGGATGTATGGATCTCGAGCAGCGAATCGAAAAATATGCTGAGCTTCTGGTGGTCAAGGGCTGCGCGCTCGAGCAAGGGCAGGAGCTGTATCTCAATGCGCCTGTGCAAGTGGTTGGATTCGTCCGCACGCTTGTGAAGAAGGCGTACGAGCACGGCGCCTCGTACGTGACGGTCAATTGGCACGACGGCCTGGTCAACCGCTATACGTATGACAATGCCCCGCTTGAACGCTTTGAGCATCTTCCCGAATGGAGTGCTGAGAGAGCTAATTCCATGGCACGTAACGGCGCGGCCGTGCTCACCATCCTCTCAGAAGATCCGCTTGTCATGCGCGGAGCCGACCAGGCAAAGCTCGTCGCCCGTACCGTTGCGGCCCATGTCGATTGCAAGGAATACTACGACGCCATCGACTTTGGCAAAATGCGCTGGTGCATTGCAGGAGCAGCTAGCGAGCAATGGGCGACACGCGTTTTTCCCGAAACGTCGCCCAAAGAGTCCGTCGCGCGGCTGTGGAACGCCGTGCTCGACGCCTCGCGCGTGGATGAAGACCCGCTTGCCGCGTGGGATAAGCATCAGTCGAGTTTTGCCGCGCGCAAGCAGTGGCTCAACGATCAGCACTTTGTGGCTCTGCACTACACCGCCTCGAATGGAACAGATCTCGTCGTGGGCCTGCTCGACCGCGCCCATTGGGAAGGCGGAGGTCAGGAGGGGGCCGACGGCATCTATTTCTTCCCGAATATCCCGACAGAGGAAGTCTTTACGAGCCCTGACCGCATGCATGTGGATGGCATCGTCTATAGCGCGCTGCCGCTCATTCACCATGGCGCGCCTGTCGAGGATTTCTGGATTCGCTTCGAGGGCGGACGAGCCATCGATTATGGTGCGCGCGAAGGGGCCGATATCCTCAAAGGCATCATCGAAACCGACGAGAACTCCTGCAGATTGGGCGAATGCGCGCTCGTGCCCTTTAAGAGCCCCATTCGTAATACGGGCATTCTGTTCTATGAGACGCTATTCGACGAGAACGCATCGTGTCACCTTGCGTTTGGCAAGGGGTTTCCCGAATGCTACGAGAACGGGTACGAGATGAGCTGCCTTGAGCTTCTCAATGCAGGTGTCAACGACTCAGCAACGCACGTCGACTTCATGATTGGGACGCCCGACATCAATATCAAGGGCATTCATGCGGATGGTTCGACAACGAATGTCTTTGTCAATGGCAATTGGGCGCATGATGTGCTGTAAGATTCGTACTTGCGCTACCATGGCACAATACATGTGAGGTGAAGGGAAAAAAGATGACGCCAACAAGAACAGTTGTGACCGTGCTCGGCAAGGACCGTACCCGCATCGTTGCCACGATTGCCACGACGCTTGCTGATTGCGGTGCGAATATCGACGATATTCAGCAAAACGTCCTCAAGAATATTTTCTCGATGACCATGCTCGTCACGCTCGACGAGGACATCGCGTCTTTCAACGAGGTACAAGAGCGACTCACTGCCGACGGCAAGGCGCTCAATCTGCAGGTCGTCATTCAGCGTGAAGACGTCTTCGAATTCATGTACAACGTTTGAGGTCTCGGTGAACAACGCGGGCATACTCGCGGCCCTTGTCATGGGCGAATACGATACTATTACAATAACCACACCTTACGATATGCGCGTCGCGGCGGAGATTCTCGACGACATGAAGGGCTAGAAAAGATGAAGAACCGCTTTTACCGACTTGTGAAACCAGGTGTGTTCCGTGTCGACGACGATGTTCTCAGCACGCCCTATGGTGCCGTGGTCGTTCGCCCGACGTATCTTTCCATTTGTGCTGCGGACCAGCGGTATTGGTCGGGAAGGCGAGATCCGGAAGCGCTGCGCAAGAAGCTGCCCATGGCGCTCGTACACGAGGCCGTCGGAACGGTATATGAAGATCCGGCGGGAATCTTTGCCATTGGCACGCCCGTCGTCATGGTTCCGAATTTTCCGGATTCCAACGAAAAGGATACGTTTGCAAAGGAAAACTATGCGCTTGGCTCGCGTTTTGCTTCGTCGAGCGCGGATGGGTTTATGCAAGACTACGTGACGCTTCCCGCTCATAGGCTCGTGAAGTGCAACGATGTCGGTCCTTTGACGGCTGTGCTGTCCGAGCCTGTCTCGGTTTGCATCGGCGCCTACGAATCCTTCCGCGCACACAGGAGCGTGCGTCCTTCGGGAACAATCGGTATCTGGGGCGATGGGACGACCGGCTATCTCCTTGCATCGCTCATCGCCAAATGCGAGCCGAATGCCACGCTCGAGATTTTCGGCACGCACGACGACAAGCTCGCGCGCTTTGATTTTGTTCATGCGACGCATAATATTCGCAAGGATTTCAAGCGGGCGCTTCCCCAGGTCGATCACGCTTTCGAATGCGTTGGCGGAACAGCGGGATGCGCAAGTGCAATCAATCAGATTATCGACTGCATTCGGCCTCAGGGCGTCGTGAACCTCATGGGTATAAGCGAGCAGCCCGTACCCATCAACACGCGTAAGGTGCTGGAGAAAGGGTTGACCATACAGGGCAACAAGCGATCGAGCAGGCGCGACTTCGTTCGTGCCATTGAGTATCTGGCCGACCCCGAGTTTTCCGTGAGGGTTTCGAGCGTCGTCCGTCGCGTTGTGCCTGTCAAAAATATCGACGATATGCAAAAGGCATTCGAGCTTGACGAGGTGAACTCCTTCAAAACGGTCATGCAGTGGGAGATATAGGCTGCTACTTCGTGTAGACTCAGTGAGCGAACGTGCCGAGTTCGCTCAGGTGGGCTACAATACCGTTCGTTTTGTATTTCGATGGGAGTAGGATGACAAATAGCGCATCGCGCGAGCTGAAACGTAACGAGACCAAGAAGAATCTCGGCGTTTTGAGTGCGCTTGTGAGCAAGGATTTCAAGCGCAAATACCGGCGCAGCGTGCTGGGCGTCGTCTGGTCCGTGCTAAACCCGCTGCTCATGATGGTGGTTCTTACCGCTGTCTTTTCATACATGTTTCGCTTTCAGATCGAGCATTTTCCTCTGTACTTGATACTGGGGCAGATTCTTTTCTCGCTCATGAGCTCTGCAACGACTCAGGCAATGTCCTCGATAGTCGATTCTTCTTCGATGATTAAGAAGATTCGCATCGAAAAGGCGATATTTCCCATCGAAAAGGTCATCTTCGAGCTCGTGAACTTTGCGTTTTCACTTGTCGCGGTTGCCTGCGTCATGATTTACATGCAGGTCTTTCCAACGTGGACGCTTCTTTTGCTACCCGTTCTGCTCGTATTTGTCGTGCTGTTCACTATGGGCCTCAGCTTGATTCTCTCTGCCATGGGCGTATTCTTTCGCGATGTGTTCCATCTCTGGAGTGTCTTTACCATGGCGTGGATGTATGCAACACCGCTGTTCTATCCCTTGGATATGCTCGAGGGCTGGATGCAGCAGGTGATGTTGTTCAACCCGATGTATCACTATGTGACGTATTTCCGTGACATCGTCATGTACGGCACGATGCCCGGCTTGAAGGCAAACCTCATATGCCTTGGCATGGCCGTCATCACCTTTGTCATAGGCCTGCTCGTGTTTCGCAAGACTGAAAAGAAGTTCATTTTGTACGTGTAGGAGTCTGCTCTCAAATGGCTGATGAAATAGTGCAACATACATCATGGATCGAGCGTGATACCGCCAACGTGAGCGATGAACCGATGGTCGTCTTCGATCACGTCGACATGGTTTTCAACATTGCGAGCGAACAGCTGAACAATCTCAAGGAATACTTCATCAAGATTGCAAAGCGCGAGCTGTTCTTCAAAGAGTTCAAAGCCCTGAAAGACATTAGCTTTACCATTAACCGTGGTGAGGTATATGGCGTTGTCGGGTCGAACGGCTCGGGAAAATCGACGCTTCTCAAACTCGTAGCCGGCGTGCTCGAGCCCTCGACCGGTACGGTTGCGGTCAATGGAACCATAGCTCCTATCATCGAGCTTGGCGCCGGCTTCGATTACGAGCTGACTGCTCGCGAAAACGTGTATCTGAACGGGGCATTGCTGGGGTATAGCAAGAAGTTCATAAGCGAGAATTACGACGAGATTATCGAATTCGCGGAAATCCAGGACTTCCAGGATATGCCCATCAAGAATTATTCTTCAGGTATGGTCGCGCGCATTGCGTTTGCCATCGCAACGGTGACGACGCCCGATATCCTCGTTGTCGATGAGGCGCTCTCTGTTGGCGATTTTCGTTTTCAGGAGAAATGCGAAAACCGCATCAAGGAACTCGTCGAACAGGGCACGACTCTGCTCTTTGTGTCGCACTCAATCGAGCAGGTCGAGCGCGTTTGCGAGCGCGCCATCTGGATAGAAAAGGGCGAAGGCCGCATGCAAGGCGATGTCATGGAAGTGTGCGAAGCCTATCGCAATGGCATTTAGGGGATTTCATGCCAAGCTCAGACGTTCTTGTCTCGGTCATTCTTCCAATTTACAACGCGATGCCGCATTTGGGCCAGGCGCTCGATAGCGTCCAAGCCCAGACGCACAAGAATCTCGAGATTATCTGTGTAAATGACGGTTCGACCGACAGCTCGCTTGCAGTAATGCAGGCGCATGCTGCGGTTGACGACCGGATTCGTATCATCGACAAGCAAAACGAAGGCTATGGTGCAAGCATGAACCGTGGTCTTGCCGAAGCGCATGGCCAGTGGATCGCGCTTGTCGAACCCGATGATTGGATTGAACCGCGCATGTATGAGGACATGCTCGCCTTTGCCGCCGGGTTTGGCGCTGCTTGCGAAAACATCGACATGATCAAGACACCGTACTATTCGATTACATATCCGGGCACCAAACGCGAGCGCAAGTGCGAATGTCCCTATAAATACAAGGTCAAGCAGAGCAAGAGCGTGGAAAGCATCCATGAGCTCGTCGAGCTGTACCGTCACCATCCTTCTATCTGGTCGGCGATATACCGCAAGGATTTCCTCGATGCCAACGAGATACGTTTTTTGCCCATACCGGGCGCCGGCTGGGCGGATAATCCCTTTTTCACCGAAACGTATCTCAAGGCGCGCGGCATCGTGTACCTTGACCAGGCGTATTACTGCTATAGAGCCGATACACTCGCGCAGGCAGACGTGTTTCACAGAAAGAATCCGCTCATTCCCTTCGAGCGCTGGAATCAGATGCTCGATATTATCGAGGAGTGCGGAGTTGACGACGACGAGCTGCTCATGGCGCATTACAGCCATGGTTTTTTGTACATGAGCGGCGTGTTCGAGTCCGTCTCAATTGACGAGGACCCTGCCGTGCGTGAGGCAACGCAGCATATGTTTGATCGTATGCGCCCCGAGCTCGTGGACCGCATGGCGAATGTCAAGCCTGGCGTGCGTCGCCTGTTTGCGCAGATGCGCGGCCTGCCCGAGCCAAAGCAGCACTATGTGCGCTATGCAGCGACACTGGTCGATCAGACCGTGCAGGACTTTAGGACCATGGGTCCGCGCGATACTGTTGAAGCCGTGTTCGGGTTCATGAGCAGGTATAAGAAACGCGCAGCTACGCAATAGGGTGCCAAACACCTGCTAATCGAGCGGCGGCATGGGTTTCCAGCTGGGGTCGTTGAATATGGGCCTGCTGTCGCGCCAGCCCTTGAAGAGACTTTTCGCGCTCGAGGCAAAGTGGCCCTTGTCCACGGCGAGAATGCGTGTGAACTCCTTTGCAAAGGTAAGGACGGTTCCAAAGCCAAAGCTCACGGGGTTGTAGTCGCCGTATTTCATGAAATAACGCGCCATATACCCGCGGTTGCGCATGATGTGATATCGGTTCATATCGCTTGTGGAATTGAGCTTGCGCCTGCCGGCTATATTCCAATTGTCTATTGTGCGCGTGCGCCGCATGATGAACTCGTTGACAATCGCGGGAGTCGTCACCTTGCTTGCCAGGTACCCGTAGATCGTGTCGTCCCAGTAGATGAAGAAACGTGCGTCCGGAACACCGATCTTCTGGATGACATTGCGCTTGAACAGGCCGCCCTCGAAGCATGCCGTATTCATAGTGCGGTAGTTGGTCTCGTCGAAATCCGCCGGCGCAACGGGGTCGGGGATCCCAAGCGGGACAATGAAGTGGTACTGCCAATAAAACGGCGAGTCGTCGAAGTTGTAACGCCTGCCCTGGATTACCTCGAAACGGTCAGTCCATTTCTCGAGTTTTTCAAGCGCGTCGGGCTCGACGATGACGTCGTCGTCCATAAGCCAGAACCACTCGGCGCCAAGATCGTATGCATGCTGGGTGCCTGCAGAAAAACCGCCGGAACCGCCGCTGTTCGTCTCTTGCGGCAGATAGACAAAACGCTCGTTTTTGCCGCGCGCGTCTGTGTCTGCAGGACCCCACTGCTCGATCGCAAGGTCGTTGACTGCATCGACGATTTCCTTTGTTTGCGGGGAGTTCTCATTGTCGGTGATAATGACACGCCATATTGGCTTTTCAAGCAAAAGAATCGACCCCATGAGGAGCATCAACAGGTCTTGGCGTTTATATGTGACAACGACAATGGCCGTTTTGTCGAGGTTCATTTCGTGTTCGCTCCTTGCCCGTGATCTTCGAGAAAAATCTTTCGCGTGACAAAATTGAATACCATAACAATTGCTGTCGCAACAAGTTTGCCGAACCATGCGGGTATGCTCAGGATATCTACGCAGAGCCACAAGACAAGCTGATTCACACCCAACCCGATAACGCTCAAGACAAAGAATATGATGAATTGCTGCGTACGGGTCTGGTCTGGCCGCCCCTTGAACACATAGCGCATGCTCGCGGAGTAGTTGAATATTACCGAGACGACAAACGAAATCGCAGAGGCGATGAGGTAGTTGACGCTGAATGCATACGTAAGTAGCAAGAACAGGCCGTAGTCAATGCAAAACGCGATGACTCCGACGATGCTGAACTTGACGAACTGAACGAACAATTTCTTGAGGTCTTGTTTCATAGCAGCTCATTGTATACGTTTTGTTCGCGCGCGGGTTATAATCGCGGCTGAATTACACGAGCATTGATGCGTTTGATTTGAATGAGTAAAGGAAACAGCATGTCTCAGTATGATTATCTTATCGTCGGCGCTGGTCTGACCGGTGCGGTTTTTGCCCATGAAGCAAAGAAGGCAAACAAGAAATGCCTGGTTATCGACAAACGCGATCATATCGCCGGCAACGTGTATACCAAGCAGGTCAACGGAATCAACGTGCATACGTACGGCGCGCATATCTTTCACACGAGCGACAGGCGCGTGTGGGAGTACGTGAACCAGTTCGCGGAATTCAATAACTACATCAATGCACCCGTTGCAAACTACCATGGCGAGATGTACAACCTGCCGTTCAATATGAACACGTTCTCCAAGATGTGGGGCATCAAGACTCCCGAAGAAGCCAGGGCAAAGATTGCCGAACAGGTTGCAGCCGAAAACATCGCCGAGCCTAAGAACCTCGAAGAGCAGGCACTTTCGCTTGTCGGGCGCGATATCTTCGAGAAGCTCGTGAAGGAGTACACAGAAAAGCAGTGGGGACGCGATTGCAAGGAGCTTCCGGCATTCATCATCAAGCGCTTGCCCGTACGTCTCGTCTACGATAACAATTACTTCAACGACCGCTATCAAGGCATTCCCATCGGTGGCTATACCAAGATGGTCGAGAGAATGTTCGAGGGTACGGAAGTTCGTACAGGCTGCAGTTATAAAGAGCTCATCGCAAGCGAACCAGACATTGCGGATCGCGTGATCTACTGCGGGCCCATTGATGAGTATTTCGACTACAAGCTCGGCAATCTCGAATACCGCTCGCTGCGTTTCGAGACGGAATTGCTCGAAGGCGTTGAAAACTGGCAGGGCAATGCCGTTGTCAACTACACGAGCCACGATGAGGCGTTTACCCGCATTATCGAGCACAAGCATTTCGAGTTCATGAAGGGCGAGGATGGCGAGATTTTGCCAGATACCGTTATTACGCGCGAATACCCGGCCGATTGGCAGCCCGGCGACGAGCCGTATTACCCCATGAACGACGAGAAGAACAACGCCCTGTACGAGCAATACAAGAAGCTCGGCGAAGCAGAGGCGAATGTGGTCTTTGCGGGGCGTTTGGGCGCGTACAAATACTACGATATGGCACCATGCATCGCGGCGGCACTCGAGCTGTGCGAAAGCGAGCTTGGGCAATTCTGACACATGCTGATCCCGGATGAGCTGGTATGCCGATTCATCCTTTTACACGCATTTTGCGATTCTTCTTCGCGGGGCGTCGCTGCCGATCATTTTGTACACGAGGATTGTTCCCGTATAATACTCTTTATGTCCGAAACAGATGATATTCAATTCATGCGCCTGGCAATCGAGCAGGCGCATGAGGCCGAGAGTCTTGACGAGGTGCCGATTGGCGCCGTGGTCGTCTACGAAGGTTCTGTTATTGCCAGCGCATGCAACCGGCGTGAAATCGACGAAGACCCTGCTGGCCATGCGGAGTTTCTTGCAATGAAAGAGGCGGCACGCACCTTGGGTCATTGGCGTCTAAGCGGGTGCACGGTGTACGTAACGCTCGAACCGTGCCTCATGTGTGCCGGGCTGATGCAGCAGGCCCGTGTTGACCGCTGCGTGTATGGCGCGAGCGACCAAAAAGGTGGGGCGTTGGGCACTCTGTATAAGATTAACGAAGATGAGCGCCTCAACCATCGTTTTGACGTGACGGCAGACGTGCTTCAAGAAGAATGCTCGGAGTTGCTGTCGAGCTTTTTTTCGCGATTGAGGGAGAGGCAGTGAACCCAAAGGTAAGCGTCATTCTCCCCTTCTATAACGCGGAAAGAACTCTCGAGCGTTCTATTAGGGGCATACTCAAGCAGACGTATCGAAATATCGAGTTCATCCTCATTGACGATGGCAGCTCGGATGCCAGCCAGAGCATTGCGCGTGAGTATGTCGCACACGACGCGCGTATCCATCTCATCTGCAAGCCGAACACGGGCGTCTCGAATTCACGCAACATTGGTCTCGATGCCGCGACGGGCGACTGGATATACTTCGTCGATGCTGACGACTGGATCGAGCTCGACGCTATCGAGGCGTTCATGGAAGCCGCGACGAGCCCCTCTTGTGACTATGTCGTTTCCGATTTCTACCGTGTGCAGGGCGACAAGATGGAATACAAGCACGGCCCTGCCGTCGGCCTTGTGTCTCGTGAGAAATACGCGGAGTACATGGCAACGCGCCCAGCGAACTTCTACTACACCTCGCTTTGGAACAAGATGTTCCGGCGCAGCATCATCGAAGACAATCACATGCGCTTCGATACGAGCATGAAATTTGGCGAAGACCATGTTTTCATTCTCATGTACATGAGCCTTGTCGATCGCGTGGCGCTTATCGATAGGGCGCTGTACTACTATGTTGATAACGAGGGCAGCCTGATCCATCAAGGTCTGAACCCTGCAGGTGTCGTGAAGATGAAATGGAACACGTACCGCCCGTATATCAAGCTCTATCATAAGCTGGGGCTCTTCGAGCGTCTGTACCAGCGCCCGTTGCTGTACAAATTCATCTTCATGCCTGCGACAGATTCCTTTTGCCGCAAGAATCCCGAGGCTCTCGACTACGACACGCTGCCTCCATATTTATCCGAGGAGTAATGCCCATGCCTCGCGAATCCAAAGCGAGTAAGCGAGAACGCGCAATCGAAGTGTGTCGGCGTATGGACGAGCTGTACCCTGCTCCAACGCCAGCGCTCAAGTTCTCCGGCCCCTTCCAATGCGTCATAGCTGTGGCGCTTTCGGCGCAGACTACGGATGCAAATGTGAACAAGGTCACGCCCGAGCTCTTCATGCGCTGGGGCACGCCCGAGACGATGGCCCAGGCAGATGCGGAAGAAGTCGAGAAAGTAATATGGTCAATCGGCTTTCACCGAAACAAAGCGAACAACTGCGTTGCGTGTGCACGCATGATCATGAGCGATTTCAACGGAGAAGTCCCCCAGACAATGGAGGACCTGCAGAAGCTTCCGGGCGTTGGGCGCAAGACGGCGAACATCGTGATGAACGAATGCTTTGGGAAAGTCGAGGGCATCGCCGTCGATACGCACGTGTTCAGAATCACCCACAAGCTCAAGCTGTCATCGAAAAAGGAAGCGTCGCAAGTCGAGCAGGATTTGCTGTCGATTCTCCCGCGCGAATTATGGAAAAATGTGAACAGCCAGTGGATTCGTTTTGGCCGCGAATTCTGCATTGCTCGCCGGCCGCGATGTGACGAGTGTCCACTTTACGACATTTGTCCAAGCAATTAGAAAATTGCTGGTCAGTTACTATTTACAAAATGCATCCAAACAAGAAAAGTAATTCAAAAACAGATATAACCTGTTGTTTTCTCAAGCTCAAGATTATACTTTAACAAGATTAAATGTTTTAGGTTTTTGCGATAAACAAACAGGGCGAATGCTGGTATGATTTTAAGACGTTAGGTCAACTTAGCTTTCGTTGCCCCAGACACCTTCGGAAGCGAGGCTGTCCTGATGTGCTTACCCAATCACATATTGTGAAGGGAGGGCAGACTTTAGTGTTGCCCTCTAAAATCCAATCCAGGAAGGCATGCTTGGATGAAAAGGACATCTGTGCACGTTTTTTGGGGATGAGATGTTGGCTCATCAGTTGGTCATATGGGGCGTCTATGAAGAGAAGCCTGCTTCATAAATCTCCATATGTATGTGCAGAGAGTTTAAATTTGGCTCGATGTGCATAAGAGGGTTCCCAAGTTTCCCGAAAGGTAATTGAGGAAAAGGAGAAACATTATGGCTTATGATAAGGAGTGGCGTGTTCAGCGTGCCGACGGCACTGTAGCTACTCGTAGCAACACCTGGTCTCCCCCGGGATCCCACCCGGTCGGATACGGTGTTAAGGTCATCACCAAGGATGACAAGCTCATCCGCATCGAGGGCGACGACGACAACCCCATTACCACTGGTCGCGTTAACGCCATGAACCTTGCTCTTCGTGAGTACACCTATAGCCCTGATCGTGTTATCTATCCCATGAAGCGCGCCTATGAGGATCGCGGCAAGATGAAGTGGGAGCGCACGACTTGGGACGAGGCAATCGACACGATTTGCACCAAGGTTCGCTACTATCAGGAGACCTACGGCCCCGAGTCCATCGTCTGCTTCGGTGGCACCGGCCGTGAGGCTTGCATTTACTACTATGCTCTGACGTTCTCCGTACTCCAGTCCCCGAACTGCTGCTACACGCAGTCTGGCTGGTCCTGCTACGGTCCTCGTTGCTCCATCGCTGACTATGTCCTCGGCGCTGGTTATCCTGAGCTTGACTATGCAGGTCACCTGCCTGGTCGTTTTGATGACCCGAACTACGTCCTCTCCAAGTACGTCGTGGTCTGGGGCAAAGAGCCGCTTCCCTCCAACGGTGACGGTTTCTTCGGCCATGTCCTCGTCGATATGATGAAGCTTGGCTCCAAGATCATCTCCGTCGACCCGCGCATCACGTGGGTTGGCACTCGTAATGGCAACATCAACGTCCAGCTGCGTCCGCAGACCGACACGATGTTCGCCATGACGGTCATGAACCTCATGTTCCAGAATGATGAGTATGACAAAGAATTCGCTGAGAAGTGGATCTATGGTCTTGACGAGCTCAAAGAGCGCGCTGCTGAGTACACTGTCGAGGAATGCGCACGCATCACGACGGTCGACGCAGAGACGATTGAGCGCGTTGCTCACATCATCGGCACCGAGCGCCCGATTGGTTGGGCTTGGGGCCTCGCATTTGACCAGAACAAGAACGGCGTTCAGCTTTCCCAGGCTATGATCATTCTTGCCGCACTCGCTGGCTCGATTGACCGCCCGGGCGGCCTGACGCTCGGCCCTGCATCCGCACTCCTCGGCAAGTGGCGTATGGAGCAGCGCGGCGCTATGGCTGACGAAGTTTGGGCAAAGCGCATCGGCGCAGCTGAGTGGCCCGGCCTCTCCACTGGTATGGCTACCACGCAGCCTGACGAGACTCTGAACACCATGGAGTCGCACAAGCCGTATCAGCTCCGCATGGCTTGGTTCAACAGCTCCAACTTCCTGGCACCGACCTGCTCGGCTCAGCCCAAGCGTTGGCATGACGCTCTGTGCGAGAGCATCGAGTTCTGCGTCATCCAGGACCTCTTCCTGACCCCGACGGCGATGGCTGTTGGCGACTACTTCCTGCCGATGAGCACCTGGGCAGAGCATGACGCCATCACGCTTCCGCACTATGGCCGCAACACCGTGTTCATGGCTCCCATGAACAAGGCTCTGCAGGTCGGCGAGTGCAAGTCCGACGTCGAGATCTGCCTCATCTTTGGTCAGCGCCTGAACCCGACCTGGTGGCCGTGGTACAAGCCTGCTGGTGAGACTCTTGATCCCAGCACGCTCGAGATGAGCCAGTATGCTCCCACTCTGACGAGTGCTGAGGGCCGTGGCAAGCTCGACCTCGAGGCTCTTGACAAGGCTGTTGACGCATTCTTCTCCGGCCAGCTCGCTGAGCTCGGTCTCGACTTCAACGGTCTGCGCGAAATGGGCATCTATCAGCCTGGTGCGCACGGCTTTGAGTATGAGAAGTATGAGAAGGGCATGCTCCGCTTCGACGGCGAGCCCGGCTTCAACACCATTACCGGCCAGATCGAAGCCTACTCGATTCTTTACGAATCCTGGGGCGAGGATCCGCTGCCGTACTACGAGGAGCCCAACTACTCGCAGCTCAGCAAGCCTGAGTTCGCTGGCCAGTATCCGCTCATCACGACGACTGGTTCGCGTCGCTATAGCTCCTTCCACTCTGAGCATCGTCAGGTTCCGTCCCTGCGTCAGATCGATCCGTGGCCGTGGGTCCAGATCAATCCTGAGACTGCCGCAGAGTACGGCATCACTGAGGGCGACTGGGTAGAGGTCTACAACATGTTTGGTGAGGCTCGCTACAAGGCAGAGATCACCTATCAGATGAAGCCCGGCATCATCAACTGCGCTCATGGTTGGTGGTTCCCCGAGCAGGACGGCGAAGAGCCCAACCTGTTTGGCGTCTGGAAGGCCAACACCAACAGCCTCATCCCGCATATGAACATCGGCAAGCTCGGCTTCGGCGCACCTTACAAGGGTGTTATGTGCAACATGAAGCGCGTCCGCAGCCTGGACCAAGACTAGTCAAGAAAGGAAGTGGCTTAAATGGCAGATCAGAAGTATGCATTGCTGGTTGACTACACGTTCTTCTCTGGCAACCACGCCGCAGAAATCGCCTGCAAGGAAGAGCTTGGACTTCCGCTTGACCAGTTTGGTATCAAGGAAGTCGAAGTTGGTCCCTTCAAGATCGGTGAGGGCAACGACGGCGACGATTGGGAGTGGATCTATCTCCCGATTCCGACCTCCATTTTCTCCAAGCATTGGGGCACGGGCGGCGACAAGGCCGGCCAGCGTCCTCTGGCTGTCCAGGTAGAAGAGTCTGACTCCCTCTACTATGGCACCCTCGAGGAGATGGAAGCAAAGATGCACGAGTTCGATCGTCCGATGTGCCTGTTCGTTCTCTAAAGCATCGCTTTTGAAGTAGACTTGGTGGGCCGTCATCGTGCGGTGGCGGCCCTGCCAAAGATTTGACAACTAAGGAGGGAACTCAATATGACTCGTGATGAGTTGATGGAGCTCGATCCGCCTGAGATTGCGGAAAAGCTGAACGAAGCAATCGCCTCTGGCAAGGACAAGGCCGGTGCTCTCGAGGAGTTTGGTCTGACCCAGGCTGACATCATGAAGGCCCAGGTGTTCTTCGTCAAGGATAAGTTCATCGCTCGCGCATGGGCTGGCTACACCAGCACGAAGCGCACGGGCAACGAGAAGGGCGACAGCGCGATCGGCGAGGGCGGAAGCGATCCGTCCAAGGGCTATGCAGGCGTCTAGTCTCTCTTGATTGTCTGAGCTTTTTGGGAAAGGCCCGCATCCGTGAGGACGCGGGCCTTTCTTTACGGTTTTGCAAACGAATGTCCCTGTTGTTCAAGACAGTGTAATATAGGGGAACTTGCATTCGAAGACGAAAGGACTAGCCAATGGCTACCGAACAGGAAATTCTCGACGAGATTGAAGAAATGGGTCGCTTGACCGAAGAGCAAGAAGACATTCTCTACAATATTTGTTTGCGCCAGGACGAATCGATGCAGCGCCAGCCAACCAACATGCTTTTGAGCAAGGTTGTGGATTCTCCCGTGTATCAGCCGATGATCGATAGGGAGATTTTGACCTATGAGGTCTACAACCATGGGGGAAAGGAAGGCCATG
Organism: uncultured Coriobacteriaceae bacterium; assembly: GCA_902783925.1. Classification (GTDB taxonomy): domain Bacteria; phylum Actinomycetota; class Coriobacteriia; order Coriobacteriales; family QAMH01; genus QAMH01. The sequence goes on along the minus strand of CACZSV010000091.1, from coordinate 369 downwards.
AGGTTGCGAGCCTCATTGTCACGCTTAAGGGGCTGCGGTATGCGATTCTGTTCTCAGATGAGCTTTCCCAGCGCAGGGCAATCGATCCCGCCGGTAATTTCCGCAATAGGTAGTAATCATGGTGGCGCGTGTATACGACGCGCCCGGCTACAAGATTTATGAACCGAGATTTGGAGCAAGCGTGCAGATCAAAGATATGACGCGAGAAAGCGACGGCGAAGTTCAAGAGCTTGTCGTAACCATTACAGCAGATGCTGATGAAGTCAACGAGCACATTACCAGCTATTTCAAGCAACTTGCGAAAAACGATATACCTGGTTTTAGAAAAGGCAAGGCGCCGCGTTCGGTTATAGAGAAGAATGCTGGCGG
>CACZSV010000090.1 GCA_902783925.1 uncultured Coriobacteriaceae bacterium | reverse complement strand
GGTCTGGCCGGCCTTGGTCTTTGGTTATGGAATGGGCGGGCTCGTGCCTTATGCCGCTTGGGCAGGTGCCTGATCGGCCGCGGGAGCTTGTTCTGCCGCGGGAGCCTGCTCGACCTGAGCTGCCTGGGGAGCTTCGGCACTTGCCACCTGGGGCTGCGCCACCTCGAGGTAGGTCAGGCGGACGACCCAAGCAAGGAGAATGGCGAAGATAGCGGCGAGCACGAGGGTGATCGCGCGAAGTTTGCGGCGGCGTTGCGTTTCGCCTCGAAAAACGTAATGCTGCTGAGGTCCACCGCCGTAGACGTATACACCTGAAAGTCTTTCGTTCATAGTGCGTCTTTTCTCTAGTGCGTTTTTGGTACGTTTGCTGTTGCGTTTAGGTGCAGCTATGATTGTATCTACCATATTTTGTGGTATACGTCTAGAGGAAACAACATATCTTGTGAAAAACAGCGTGGATACGCATCTGCCACTCGTGCGAAAGGGGACATGAAAGAATGACGGATTCAGCGATGGGTCAATTCACAGATGAAGAGAAGGCCGTCCTTGAGCGAGCTGCGAGCGGCGAAGGAATCGTGAGCACCTTCATTGCCGAGAGGTTCTACGAAGGCAGCGTGGCCGATGAAGTAGAGGCAGAGGCATGCGTGAAAAGCGTGCTTGATCGCATCGGTGGTGACGAAACGACCGAACTTGTGCTCGAGTCCGTCCGGCCAAACGAAAACGGCATGACGGTCGTAACCTTCGTGCAGCGTGTTGGTGGCGCAATCGTCTGTGGTGCAGTCGTCAAGCTCGTGCTCGACAAAGACGACCAGCCCGTTGGCCTGGTGAGCTCGGTCATGCCCAAAGCGGCAATCAGGCCCCTCGACCAGTGGGCGTGCGACAGCAAGCAGGCCGAGCAGATCGTTTCGGACAAACTGCAGGCAGAAGGCGAATCGGGCGCAGTAGTCGAGGGCGCCACCAAGCAGGCGGTCATCCCCGTGCCAAACGAACAGTCCAGCTACTTTTACGCGTGGCTTGTTTTCACCCAGGGTGCCGATGCCTCGACCTACATGGTGCACTATGTGGACCTCGAGGGCTCCTATAGGTATGCCATACCCGTTTCCGGTCCCGACGACCCCGATGCGCGAGCAGGACAAAGCGCGAAGAACAAATTCGACTTCGACGTGTACGAGTCTTCGGAGATAACAGTGAGCCACGAGCGCGAGGATGGCACGACCCACGAGATTACCGTGCCCGTGCTCAAGGATGCCGCAACTGGCAAGGTCTACCTTGCCGATGCGAAGCGCAGGATTCTCTGCGCCGACCAATCCAGCTATCTTTACCAAGACCAGCTTGCTCCCACCGAGGTGCAGGATGGCGCCAACGAGATCGACGCCGACACGTATTGCGCTTTCATCCAGGTGTGGGATTTCTACGATTCGGTGGGCTGGACGGGTCCCGACGGCGACAGCACGCCGACCCTGCTGTTGATGAACTACGTGGACTTCGAGGGCAAGCCCGTCGATAACGCCTCCTACCTTTCCAAGCACGACGGATTCCAGATCTTCACGTTCACGCGCGCCGAGAACTTTGGCGAATGCCTGGACGTCGTGGCGCATGAGTTCACCCACTGCGTCACGGGTAAGAACAAAGTGTTCAATATCCACGAATTCGATCCCGGCGCTATCAATGAGGGCATGAGCGACATCATGGGCAACCTCATAGAGATGAAGCTCGAAGGCGATGAGGGAGCCTGGACCATCGCCGAGGGCCTGGGTGCGGACAAGGTCTATCGCGATCTATCCAATCCGCACGAATTCGCGCGACCCGCCTTTGCCTTCGACACCTACTACGCCCCGCGCCCCGCAACGCCCACCAAGATGAACGACACCGGTGGCGTGCACATCAACGCGACGCTGCTGACTCTGGTGTCCTATCGACTGTACCAAGCAGGCATGGGGCTGCGGGAGCAGAGCTACTTCTGGCTGAACGTGGCGCTAGTCACCACCCCGAAGGCCGACTACCCGATGTTTGCCGAAATCTTGCCGTG